>CAKUJL010000018.1 GCA_934661715.1 uncultured Oscillospiraceae bacterium
CGTCACCCCATAGCTCGTCGCCGTATGTGCGCAGGGCAAGGCCCACACTGGGGCCAAGGGCGGTGCCGAAAGCGCCGCCCACGCCGAAAATGCCGATGCCGGAGCCGAGGTTTACATAAGCAAGGTGCAGCCCCGCCTCCTTTTCAAACCGCGCGGCAAGGGCCAGAAGCTTTTTGTGGTACCGCGCGAGAACCGGCGCGTTTAATTCCTGGCTTCTCAGGTGGACGTGAAGGCCCGTGACGGCGACAAAGCGGCTTTCATATTTCTGAAAGAACTCGACGGCCTGGTCTTCATCGACGCCGAATTTGGACGGGCCGCCCGTTTCACCCGTAAAGGAGAAGTTCGGGTTGATGCGAAGACCAATCTGGGCGGGAAGATTTTTCTCCGCGGCTACAGATTCGATGCGCAGAATTTCGTCAAGACTGTCGGCGATGATATGGGCGCAGCCGATGGTTTTTTCGATGTCGCGCAGGGATTTTCCGGGCGCGGAATAGTAAATTTCGTCCTTTGTCAGCCCTGCCTCCAGCGCAAGGGCGACCTCTCCGGCGCTGGCCGCGTCAGCGCCGATGCCTTTGGAGAAGACGGTTTTGAGAATTCGCTTGTCGGGATTCGTTTTCATGGAGTAGAGCAAGGAAGCCTCCGGGAAGGCGGCCTTCAGGCGCTCACACTGCGAGACAATGCCCGCCTCGTCGTAGAGATAAAAGCTGTCATACGTTTTTGCCGCTTCCGCGATAGCCTGTGCATGGTTCATGGTCGTGCCTCCTGTTTGATGGAAGCTCGATCAAATCAGAGCTTCCCTATTCTCTGTGTCTTTCGACGCTTTCAGCATAGCATAACCAAACAAATAAATCCACCCCAAAATTGAAAATCTGCCCAAAGAAGTCTTCTGCCTGAGGACCGCTTTTGGAATATTGCACAAAAATACCCCTCCGGTTTTGGCCGAAGGGGTTTTCGTTATAGTTCGTTCGGGAAGAGCGATTCGATCGCGGCTTCGGCGGCGGCCTGCTCGGCGCGTTTTTTGCTGCTGCCGGAGCCCTGACCGACGGGGCTGCCGTTGAGCTGGACCTCGACGGTGAAGTGCTTGTCGTGGTCGGGTCCGGATTCGCCGACGAGCGCATAGTGGAGCGTCTGGTCCTTCTTGCGCTGGACAAGCTCCTGAAGCGCGGTCTTGTAGTCGTAATTTCTGGGCTTTCCGACCGGGATATCGCTTAAGATCAGCCGGTCAATGATGCCCTTCGCGGCCTCGAAGCCGCCGTCCATGTAGCTGGCCGCAATGACCGACTCCATCGCGTCAGAGACGATCGAGTCGCGCTTTCTGCCGCCGCCGTGGTCCTCGCCGTGGCCGAGAAGCAGGAAATCGCCGAGGCGGATCGTCCCCGCGGCCTTCGCGAGGTTCGTCTCGCAGACGAGGTCCGCGCGGATTCTTGTGAGCTCGCCTTCCGGCTTTTCGGGGAAGCGGCGGTAGAGATAGTCCGCCACGACGAAGCCCAAAATAGAGTCTCCCAAAAATTCCAGCCGCTCGTTGTCGGGAAGGCCCCTCTCGCGGTTTTCGTTGGCATAGGAACTGTGGGTCAGCGCGTTTTCCAGAAGCTTGCGGTTCTGGAACGTGTACCCAAGTCCTTCTTCTAAGCTTTTATACATATTACAGCTCCTTCGGAACGATCATCTGTTCCACATTTGCGGTAATGTCCGCCGTAAAGCCGCTTTCTACGGCCTGCGCCGCCTGCCGGATGGCGCTGCGGATGGCGACGGCGTCGGATGAGCCGTGCGCTTTGACGACGGGGCGGGTCAAACCGATGAGCACCGTGCCGCCCGTCTGCCGGTAGTCGAGCTTGCTCTTAAACTGCTTGATGCCCGACATGCACAGCGCGGCGGCAAGCTTGGTAAACACGTTCTTCTTGAACATGTCCTTCAGCATGCCGGACATGAAAAGCGCCGTTCCTTCGATGCCCTTGAGCAGGATATTGCCCGAAAAGCCGTCGGAGACGACCACGTCCGCCTCTCCCAGCGGCACACCGCGCGCTTCGACGTTTCCGATGAAGTTGAGCTTGCCGCTCTCGCCTGCCTTCTGAAGAAGCGCATAGGCGTCTTTTTGCAGCTGCGTGCCCTTCGAATCTTCGGCGCCGATGTTGAGAAGCGCCACGCGGGGATTTTCCAGGCCCAGCATCCGCTTGGCGTAGTACGAGCCCATGAAGGCAAACTGGAGCAGGAACTCCGGCGTACACTCTGCCGTCGCGCCGCAGTCGATCAAAACCGCGCCGCCCGTTTTTGTCGGGATGACGGGGCCCATCGCAGCCCGGCGGATGCCCTTGACGCGCTTGACGATCAAAGTCGCCGCGGTAAGCAGCGCACCGGTCGAGCCCGCGGAGACGAACGCGTCTCCCACGCCGTCTTTGAGCATAGTTAAGCCCACAAGCATCGAGGAATTTTTCCGGGTCTTGAGCACCTGCGCCGGATCGTCGTGCATGTCGACCACATCGTCGGCGTTCGCGATCTCGACCCCGGCCGGAAGCGTTTCGATGCCGTGGTTTTTCAGGCACTGCAAGATCGCCTCGCCGCGGCCGACGAGAATCACGTCGAGCTTTTCCTCCTTCGCCGCCTCGATCGCGCCGAGCGCGATGGCATCGGGGGCGTTGTCGCCGCCCATGACGTCTACAATGATACGCATCCGGGTTCCTCCTTTTGACTCAAACTGCGTGTTCCGAGACCATCTTGTCGATGATGGCCAGCGCACGCTCTGCAATCGCTAAATTCTTGTTGGCCTTGCCCTTGACCTTGTAGCCAAGCGGCGTCATGATGCCGAAATTGACGTTCATCGGCTGGAAATTGCCGATCGACGCGTCGCTGATGTACTGCGCCAGTGCGCCGATGGCCGTCTCCTTCGGAAAATCGGGAAGCGGCTCGCCGTTTAATTTCGCGGCCATCGAAACGGCAGCGAGATAGCCCGAGGCCGTCGACTCGACATAGCCTTCCACGCCCGTCATCTGCCCGGCGAAGGCGACCAGCGGGTTTCTGCGGTCGGCGTAATACCGATCTAAAAGGCGCGGACTGTCCAAAAACGTGTTGCGGTGCATCACGCCGTAGCGCACAAACTCCGCGTCGTGTAAGGCGGGGATCATCGAGAACACGCGCTTTTGCTCGGGGAATTTGAGGTGCGTCTGAAAGCCGACCAGATTGTAAACAGACCCCAGCGCGTTGTCCTTTCGAAGCTGCACGACGGCGTAGGGCTCCTTTCCGGTCTTCGGGTCTTTTAAGCCCACGGGCTTCATCGGGCCGTAGCGAAGGGTGTCTTCTCCGCGCCGGGCCATGACCTCGACCGGCATACAGCCCTCGAAGACGTTTTTGTCCTCAAAGCCGTGCACCGGCGCTTCTTCTGCGGTTTTGAGCGCTTCAACAAAGGCGATATATTCGTCCTTTTCCATCGCACAGTTGACATAATCCGCGTCTCCCCGGTCATAGCGCGAGGCGAACCACGCCTTTTCCATGTCGATGGACTCAAAGGTGATGAGCGGCGCGGCGGCGTCAAAGAAGCTCATATACTTCTGCCCGCCGAAGTAGTCCTGAATGGCCGTGCTCATCGCGTCGCTCGTGAGAGGGCCGGTCGCAATGATGACGGGCCCTTCGGGGACGCTTGTCACTTCGTCTTCCACGACGGTGATTTTCGGGTGGCTGCGGATCTTTTCCGTAACCATCCCGGAAAATCCGTACCGGTCAACGGCCAGAGCGCCGCCCGCTTCCACGCGGTTTTCCTCCGCGCAGAATAAAATCAGGCTGTGCAGCCGTCTTAATTCTTCCTTGAGAAGGCCCACGGCGTTCTCTAACCTGTCGCCGCGCAGGGAGTTGGAGCACACGAGCTCGGCAAAATCGGCACTGTGGTGCGCGGGCGTCATCTTCTTGGGCTTCATTTCACAAAGCCGCACGTCAAAGCCGCGCTCTGCCAGCTGCCACGCGGCCTCCGAGCCTGCAAGCCCTGCGCCAATTACGGTTACGATCATGTTGCGTCTTCCTTTTTCTTGCGGCGCGAAGCGGGCTTTTTATCGGGAGCCTCCGCTTCGGCGGCTTTTTTGGTGGTTTTGGTCGATGCCTTTTTTGCAGTCGTCTTTTTCGCGGCTGCCGGTTTCTTTGCCGTAGTTTTCGCCGCTGTCTTCTTTTCGGAGGCCTTTTTCGCGGAAGCCTTTTTGGCGGGCTTCTTTTCCTCCGGCGCTGTATCGATCGCGGCGGGGATGGGCGGAAGACCGGCTTCCTCGGGCGCTGCCTCTGCATTTTCCGTGGCGGCGGGCTTTCTGCGGTAGCCGCGCTTGTCCTCGGGCAGGAAGTTCGGGCACTCGGGGTTGATGCAGAAGGGCTTCATCGCGCCCTTTCCCGCGCGTTTGAACATCGTCTGGCCGCACTGCGGGCAATCATGCTCGGTCGGCACGTCCCACGTCATAAAACCGCACGCCGCGCCCTTTTCGCACGCGTAGTACGCGTAGCCGCGCTTGCTCTTGCGCTTGAGCATGGTGCTGCCGCAGCGCGGGCAGCGGCCCGGCATCCGCTCGACGATGGGCTTTGTGAACTTGCACTCGGGATAGCCCGGACAGGCAAGGAACTTTCCAAAACGGCCGGATTTCACGACAAGATTTCTGCCGCAAAGGTCGCATTTTTCCTCGGTGACCTCGTCGGGGACCTTCAGGCGGATGTCCTTGAGCGCTTCCTCTGCGTCCTCCATCTCTTGATGGAAGCCCTTGTAGAACTCCTCTAAGACGCGCTTCCAGTAAATTTTGCCCTCTTCGACCTCGTCGAGCTCTGCTTCCATGCCGGCGGTAAATTCGACGTTGATGATGTTCTGGAAATGCTCCATCATGAGCCCGTTCACGACCTCACCCAGAGGCGTCGGAGAAAGGCGCTTGTCGATCTTCTGGACGTACTCTCTGTCCTGAATGGTCGAAACGATGGTCGCGTAGGTCGAAGGTCTTCCCACGCCCTTTTCCTCCATCGCGCGAACGAGAGTCGCCTCGGTGTACCGCGCGGGCGGCTGGGTAAAATGCTGCTGCGGGTCGGTCGAGACGAGCTTTAAGCTTTCGCCCTCTGACAGATCGGGAAGCGGAGAGCCGACGGCCTCCTGCTCATCGTCCTTCCCCTCTTCGTAGATCGCCGTAAAGCCGGGGAACGCGACCGACTGGTGCGTGGCTCTGAAAACCTGATTTTCACACGCCGCTTCGATGGCTGTCACGTCATAGACGGCGTTTTCCATCTGCGAGGCGATAAAGCGCGTCCAGATGAGCTTATAGAGCCGGAACTGATCCTTCGTCAGATCGCGCTCGACCAGCTCCGGATAGAGCGCGACGTTACTGGGGCGGATGGCCTCGTGGCCGTCCTGCGCGTTGGCCTTGGGCTTATAGCGCCGAGGCTGGCCGGGATAGTATTTTTCGCCGTAGCGGCTGCGGATGACGTCTCCTGCGGCGGCGAGAGCCTCTTCGGAGATACGAAGCGAGTCCGTTCTCATATAGGTGATGAGGCCCACGGAGCCCTCTTCGCTTAATTCCACGCCTTCATAGAGCTGCTGGGCGAGCATCATCGTGCGCTTCGGCGTCAGGTTGAGCTTTCGCGACGCCTCCTGCTGTAAGCTCGAGGTGATGAAGGGCGGGGCGGGGTTTTTCCGGCGCTGCGATTTTTTGACGCTCTGCACGGAAAACGGCTTTCCCGCGACCTGCGCGAGAATTTTGTCCACCGTCTCGCGGCTTTCAAGGTCCTTTTTCTTCGGATCTCCGTAATACCGCGCGGTGAAGCCGCCGGGCTTTCCTTCCCGGTCTAATTTCGCGTCGATCGTCCAGTATTCCTGCGGCGTAAAAGCGCGAATTTCGTTCTCGCGGTCGACGACCATGCGCGTCGCAACGGACTGCACGCGTCCGGCGGATAAACCGCGCCGGATCTTTTTCCAAAGCAAGGGGCTGAGCTGATAGCCGACGATGCGGTCAAGAACGCGCCTTGCCTGCTGCGCGTCGACTAAATTCTGATCGATGGCTCTGGGCGCGGCGATGGCGTTTCGCACGACGTCCTTTGTGATCTCGTTAAAGGTCACGCGGTAGGTTTTGTCGTCCGGAATGCCGAGCAGATACTTTAAGTGCCACGAAATGGCCTCTCCTTCGCGGTCCGGGTCCGTTGCGAGAAAGACGTTTTCGCTCTTTTTCGCGGCGGACTGAAGCTCCTTGATGATATCCTCTTTTCCCTTGATGGGGTAATATTCCGGTTCAAAGTCGTTTTCGATGTCCACGCTCATGGTGCTCTTGCGCAGATCGCGCAGATGGCCCATGCTGGCCTTGACCTGATAGTCGGGGCCGAGATATTTTCCGATCGTCTTGGCCTTCGACGGCGACTCGACGATCACGAGGTTGGTTTTTGCGTTCGGCATGTGTGCCTCCAATATTACTCTTTTTCCGCAAGCTCGAAGCGCTTGCCGGGCAGGGCCTTCACGTAGCCCTTGATTTGCAGCAGCGTCAATGCGGCTGTGATACGCGCGGCGGGAAGGGACGTGGCCGCGATGATCTGATCGATGTGCTGTTCGCCCTTCGTAAGCGCCAGGATCGCCGCTTTTTCGTCGGGCGAAAGCGCGTCCAAAAATTCCTGTACGTCAATATAAGCCTTCGTGTTCGGCTTGTCAATGGCTTTTGTGTCGGAAGAAGGCCGAGCTAGCGCATTATTTGCGGGTTTTCTGGTTCTGGGAGGAAGGGGCGCACCGGGCTTCACAGCCGATCTCTGCTGCGCTGGGGTCAGCTGCATGGGCCGTCCCGACGGCTGGCGGGAGACAAGCTCCGGGAACAGATGCACATATTCCTTCATCACGTCCCAGCCGTCTTCGACGACGATCGCGCCTTCGCGCAGAAGCTGGATATTGCCCTCGCACGTCGCCGTGCCGACGTTTCCGGGGATGGTGAACACGTCTCTTCCCTGCTCAAGCGCCCTGTTTGCCGTGATGAGCGCACCCGAGCGCTTCGGGGCCTCAACGACCACGACGCCGAGCGACAAGGCGCTGATGATGCGGTTTCTGACCGGGAAATGCGAACCCGTTGCGGGCGTCTGGGGCGGGTATTCGCTGATCAGACAGCCGTGGAACGCGACGTCTTCAAAAAGCGTTTTGTTTCCCGCCGGATACACAACGTCCACGCCGCAGCCGAGCACGGTGATGACGGGCCGGTTCGCGCTCAGAGCGCCGACGAGGCACATGGTGTCGATGCCGTCCGCGCCGCCGGAGACGACGATGCCGCCGCACTTCGCGATCTGATAGCCGAGGCGCTTGGCCTGCATGAGACCATAGGCCGAGGCCTTTCTCGTGCCGACCATCGCGATGACGGGCGAGGTGTCCACCGCGGGAAAGACACCCTTATAGTATAAAACGATGGGCGGGTCAGCGATCGCGCGGAGGCGGCCCGGATAGCTCGCGTCCTGAATGGTCATGATGTGAATGCTTTTCTGATAGCACTGCTGCAAAATGATCTCCGCGCCCATGAGGTCCTTGTTGAGTAAACTCGGCGGCACCTGATCGTCGGGAGAAGTCTTCAGCGCGTCCTCATCGGCCTGATAGACGGCCTCCGCCGAGCCGAAGCGCGACAATAACGCCAATGATTGCACATTGTTCACGCCCTCGCGCGTGCTGAGCCAGATCCAGTACTTGAGCATCGGTCCATCCTCCTTTTTTTGTTGCGGCAGCAACGCACGTTCCGCTTCTTGCCGAATTGTGCGATGCTGCCTTTTATTTTGTCAATTGCCACATGACGATGGCGGCGGCGATCGCCGCATTGAGAGATTCGCAGTGCGGCTGCATGGGAATGATGACGCTTTGGTTTGCTTTTTGCAGAAGGCTTTGGCGCACACCCTGCCCTTCACTGCCGATGACGCAGACGGCGCGGGAAAGATCGGCAGTCCGGATGTCGGACGCGCGGTCGTTCATCGCCGTGACGGTTAACAGAAGCTTCTTTTCCTCGCACTGCGCCAGCGCTTCGCTTTCCGAAATGCGCGGCACGTCCATGCGGAACACCGCGCCCATGGACGCGCGGACGGTCTTGAAGCTGTAGGGGTCGGCGCAGCCGTCTAAAAGTGCGACTGGAATACCGAGCGCGTCCGCCGTCCGCAGGATCGTGCCGAGGTTGCCGGGGTCCTGAATGCCGTCGAGCAGCAGCGTTCCGGCTTTTAAGACCGCGGGCTTCTCCTCCGGCAGACGGCACGTGAAGATCGCGCCCTGCGGCGTGTCGACGGTGGAAATGCTCTTGAGAACATCCTCCGGCACACGCACAACGCGCACGTGGTCCGGAAGTTTACATAATTCTAAGTTTTCGCGGCAGACGACGGTGCTGAGCCCCGGCCAGTATTTCGCGGCTTCCTCTAAAAGCTTCGTCCCCTCGGCGACAAATTCGCCCGTTTCCTGCCGGTAGCTGCGGGAAGCCTGCAGCTTTTTAATGTGCCGCAGCAGCGGGTTCTGCCGGCTGGTGATGCGCTCTTCTCTCATGTTCGGATCTTCGAGAGCTTGTCGTTCGTGCCGAGCACGACGAGCACGTTGTTTTCCTTCAGCGCGAAATCCGCGCCGGGCGCGACGTCAATGTTCCCGTCTTCGCGGATGGCGATGATGTTGACGCCGTATTTTGCGCGGATGTTGAGCTCGCGCAGCGTCTTTCCGCACCATTCCGTGGGCGTCGGAATTTCGGCGATGCCGCAGTCCTTCGAGAGCTCGATAAAATCGAGAATGCTCGACGACGTGATCGCCTGCGCCAGCTTGATGCCGGTCTCGCGCTCGGGGATGACGACGCGGTCGGCTCCCACCTTCTCAAGCGCCTTTTTGCGCAGCTCGTCGGTTGCCTTGCAGATGACCTGCGGCACGCCGAGTTCTTTTAAGTTCAGCGTTGCGATGATGCACGTGGCAAGATCTTTGCCGATAGCGACCACGGCGCAGTCGCAGCTTCGGGCGCCAAGCGAACGCAGGACCTCTTCATCCCGCGCGTCGGCGACCACCGCGCACGTGACCTTGGACTCCATGTGCTGGACAATTTCGGGGTTTGTGTCGATGGCAAGCACGTCGTTTCCGAGCGCATACAGCCGCTCTGCGACGCTCGAGCCGAAGCGGCCCATGCCGATGACTACATACGATTTTTTCATAAGTAAACTCTCCCGTTTCGGCGTATCAGCCGATCATTAGCTTTGTTTCCGCGTACTGAACGCGCTCCTGTGCGCGGTCTCCCATCATAAAGCCGACGCCGATGGTCATGATGCCGACTCTTCCGAAGAACATGAAAACGATGAGAATGAGCTTCGAGGCCGTGCAGAGCGCGGGTGTGATGCCGGTGGTGAGGCCGACGGTGCAAAGGGCCGACACAGTCTCATAGACCGCGTTCAAAAACGTTACGCCGTCGCACACGGTGATGACCGCCGCGCCGAGGACAGAAAGACTCAGAACCAGCAGCGCAATGGACATTGCGTTCATGACATCCTGCTGGGCGATCGAGTGCCGGAAGACCGTGACCTGCCGCCTGCCGCGCATGGTGCTGACCGCGGACAAAATGACGATGCCCATCGTCACGGTCTTGACGCCGCCCGCGGTCGAGCCGGACGAGCCGCCGATGAACATCAGAAAGCACGAAAGGACCTTCGACGCTTCCGTGAGCGCGTTTTGATCAAAGCTTGCAAAGCCCGCCGTGCGGAGCGTGACAGACTGGAAAAACGACGCAAGGAGCTTTCCGCCGGAGGTCAGATTCCCGATCGTGCCCGGATTGTTCCACTCCAGCAGCGCAAAGAGCGCCGCGCCGCCGAAAATGAGCGAAACGGAGATAATGAGCACGAGCTTTGCGTAGACCGTGAGGCGCGAAAAGCGCCGCTTGTGGACGACCTCGCCCCAGACCGTAAAGCCCATGCTGCCGATGGCGATGAGCGCGGCGAGGGTGAGATTGACCGCGGGGTCCGCCACATACCGCGCGGTGCTGCCGCCGTAGGAGACGTCGCCCAGAATGTCAAAGCCTGCGTTGCAGAAGGCCGAAACCGAATGGAAAACGCCGTACCACAGCGCCTTCCCCGCGCCAAACTCCGGCAGGAACCGGAAAAAGAGCAGCACCGCGCCCGTGCCCTCGACGCAGAAGGTCCCGAAAATGACGTTCCGCACATAGCGCACAACGCCGCTCATCGAGCTGATGCCAAGACCCTGCGCCAGAACCATCCGCTGCCGCAGGCCGATTCGTCTTCGAAGCGCGAGAAAGAAAATGGTCGAGACCGTCATAAAGCCGAGGCCGCCGAGCTGAATGAGAAGCAGAATGACGACGTGGCCGAACGTGCTCCAATACGTGCCCGTGTCCACGGGAATGAGACCCGTGACGCAGGTAGCAGACGTCGCGGTAAAAAGTGCGGTCAAAAAGCTCGTGGGCGTATTTGTTTTCGAGCAGACCGGCAGACACAGAACCGCGCCGCCAGCTAAAACGAGCGCCAGAAACACCAGCGCGACGATCTGCGGCGGCCGCATCCGGCGAAAGGGTTTTTGAATTGCGGCGATGATCGCCCGCATCCGATCAGACAAAGGAAGCCTCCTGACTCAAAGCACCGAAAAAAGCGGTGCGCTTGGATACATTATAATAAAAAACTCAAATGATTTTCCATTCTACCATCGTGTGGCAGGAATATCAAGCCTTGTTCCAAAAAACAACGAAAACCCGGAGACATCGCAAAATGCCCCCGGGATGAACCTGTCAAAAAGCAGGGGCTTTTTGACAAAGGGACTGCGCCTCGACTTCACGCATAATTTTTGTCCCTGCGGGACAAAAATTCCACACTTGCAAGGCGATAGGTATTTTTACCCGCAAGGGGTACGCGACATCCGTAAGCGGTAAAACCGCTAACGGCTGTCCTGTCCAGTCGGCAAAGCCGCCGGATAAAATGGATTTCCATTTCATTTCGCGTCTGCGGACGCGAAACTCTGCGAGGCTTTTGAGATACGAAAACCCGGAGACATCGCAAAATGCCTCCGGGATGGTTTTAGCAGTAGAAGTCTTTGATTTTCTTGGCGCGGGACGGGTGGCGCAGCTTGCGGATGGCTTTGTTTTCGATCTGGCGGATGCGTTCGCGCGTGACGCCGAAGATCTGGCCGACCTCTTCGAGCGTATGCGTCCGGCCGTCGTACATGCCGAAGCGCATCTTGAGAACGTCTGCCTCGCGCTCGGTGAGTGTGCCGAGAATTTCGGCGAGCGCCTCGGCAAGAAGCGCGTTAGAGGTTGCGTCCGCGGGCCCCGGCGTATTGTCGTCCTCAACGAACGAGCCGATGGTGGTGTCTTCCTCGTCGCCGACGGGCATGTCCAAAGACAGCGTGTCCGCCGCCGTGCGGTTTGCCTCGATGATCTTTTCGATCGGAAGGTTGAGCTCGGCTGCGATCTCTTCGAGCGTCGGTTCCCGGCCAAGCTCCTGCACGAGCTTGCGGTTGCAGCGGGTCGCCTTGTTGATGACCTCTACCATATGCACCGGCACGCGGATGGTTCTTGCCTGATCGGCGATGGCTCTTGTGATGGCCTGCCGGATCCACCAGGTGGCATATGTAGAGAATTTGTTTCCCTTTGTATAGTCGAACTTGTCGACCGCGCGGATAAGGCCGGTGTTGCCTTCCTGAATGA
This sequence comes from uncultured Oscillospiraceae bacterium, assembly GCA_934661715.1. Classification (GTDB taxonomy): domain Bacteria; phylum Bacillota; class Clostridia; order Oscillospirales; family Oscillospiraceae; genus CAG-170. Next base: position 11,616 of record CAKUJL010000018.1, read on the forward strand.
GGTCGAGAATGTGAAGTCCGCGGCCGGAATACTTCTTCGCGATCGACACGACCAGACGAAGGTTTGCCTCCGTCAGCTTGTCCTTCGCGGCCTTATCGCCCTCGCCCACGCGCTTGGCAAGCTCCATTTCCTCGTCCGCCGTGAGCAGGCGCACCTGTCCGATCTCCTTGAGGTACATGCGCACCGGGTCGTCGAGGTTATACTCCGCCGCCAGCTCTACGGGGTCGATGAGCTCTTCTTCCTCGTCGCCGATCGACATATCGCCCTCGGGAAGATCGAGCGCGTCGTTCGCGTCGTCCAGATCGATCTCCAGCTCGGGGCTGACGATCTGGATGCCCATGGCGTCAAATGTATCGTAAATATGCTCTATTTTTTCAACCGGGAGATCCAGCTTCTCCAGCTGCGCGGTCAGATCGGTCGCCTGAATGCTGCCGTCGCGCTTGGCCTTTGCAATGAGATCGCTGACCGCCGCCATTGCGTCTTCGTTCTGGACCTTCGTATTTTTCGCGTTTGCCATCTATGCTCATCCTCGTTCCATGCTGTAAGGGCGCAAAAAGACACTTTTCGCGCAACCAAGTCATTATATACCATAAAGCGCTTCTTTGACAAGCGGTTTTCGGAAATTTATCTGTACTTTTTTTGCCGCTTCCGCCTGTTATTCTCTTTTTCGCCCGAAGCGCTCCGGTTTGGAAGTCTTAGATCTCCATAATAACCGGCAGGATCATCGGATTGCGCTTGGTGGTCTTGAAGAGATAGCCGGAAAGATCGCTCTTGATGTTTGCCTTCAGAGCGCTCCAGTCGCGTGTGCCGCCGGCAAGGCAGCGGTCAATGGCGTGTGCGGCGATGACGCGCAGCTCGTCCATGAGATTTTCGGATTCCTTGACGTAGACAAAGCCGCGCGTGATGATATCGGGGCCCGTGATGACGCTGCCGTCTTCGCTGGACAAATTCACGACCACGACGAGCATACCGTCCTGCGCCAGATGCTTGCGGTCGCGCAGAACGACGCTTCCAACGTCTCCAACACCCGTGCCGTCGACGAGGATTCTGCCCGCCGGGACGGTGCCGCCCCATTTGCACGTGGCCTTCGTGAGCTCGAGGACTTTTCCGATATCGCTGATGAAAATGTTCCGGGGGTCCATGCCCATCGACTGAGCAAGCCGCGCGTGCGCCTGCAAGTGGCGCTGTTCGCCGTGCAGCGGGATAAAGAAGCGGGGCTTTAACAGCGCGTGCATGATCTTGAGCTCTTCCTGACAGGCGTGGCCCGAAACATGAAGACCCTCGAGCTTATCGTAGACGACGTCGGCGCCCTTGCGGTAGAGCTCGTTGATGATCTTGCTGATGGATTTTTCGTTGCCGGGGATGGCGGAGGCGGAAATGATCACGCGGTCTCCCGCCTGAATTTCGACTTGCCGGTGGCCAGAGAAGGCCATGCGGTAAAGCGCCGACATATTTTCGCCCTGTGAGCCGGTCGAAACGATGACGATCTTGTCCTTCGGAAGGGACTTGATGGCGTTGATGTCGACGAGCGTATTATTGGGGATCTTGAGATAGCCAAGATCTGTGGAGACCTTCAGAATATTTTCCATGCTCCGGCCCGTGACGGCGACTTTTCTTCCATGCTTGTGCGCGACGTTGAGTAAACTCTGGAGCCGGAAGGCGTTGGAGGCAAAGGTCGTGACGATGATCCTCTGCCGGCAGCCGGAGAACTGGCGGTCGAAGCTGTCGGTGACGCTGCGCTCTGACGGGGTAAAGCCCGGCCGCTCCACATTCGTCGAGTCGCACAGGAAGGCAAGCACGCCCTCTTTCCCGAGCTGGCCGAAGCGCGTCAGATCGATCATGCCGTCTTCCGCCATCGCGTCAATTTTGAAGTCGCCCGAGAAAACGAGCGTGCCGACCGGCGTTTTGATGGAGAACGCGACCGCGTCCGCAATGGAGTGGTTCACGTGGATGAACTCGACCTGGAAGCACCCGGCCTTCACGACCTCGCCCGCCTCGTGCGTAAAGAGCTTGACCTTGCGCTCGAGATGGTGCTCTTC
>CAKUJL010000019.1 GCA_934661715.1 uncultured Oscillospiraceae bacterium
CGCCTGCGGCGAAGGTTGCCGACGTGTTGCACTTGTAATGCTTCGTCGTGGCCTCGGTCTGCCCCTCCAAAATGAGGGACAGGCCGTCTTCGTAGACCGCGCCGACGATCGCCAGAAAGTTCTCCGGCAGGTTTTCGTCCGGGATCTCGATATTCGTCACAAACAGGCTGTCGATGCCCTCCATTATGCGATCACCGTCCTTTTTGCAGAGTGTGTCATGAGGCTTCCGGCCTGCATCGTGACCGCCCAGCCGGTTTCGAGGTAAATTCCGCCGATCTCGTCGTGCGTCAGGGCCAGGATATCGCCGACGCCGTGCCCCGGCTCGTTGAGCGTGTAAAATGTAATGGCGCGCGTAGCAAGCAGCGACTCGTTGCGGCGCTTGTCGGCGTAGGCCTGCAATTCGTCCTGCGAGGCGATATTGTCTACCCGCTCGACGGAGGTTATGCGCATGCCGCGCTTAAAGGTGGATTTCTTGGAAGCCGGATTGTCGTTGACGGCAGTCGCTACCATGGCCGCGTCCATGTCCGGGTTGTTGCAGGTCACAACAAAGACGTTCGGCGCGTCAAAAATGTCCGTTTCGTCCGACCAGTCCGGCCCCGGATGTTTCTCCGAAAGAAACAGGTCCGTCACGCCGTAGCGCCAGTCGATGATGGCGGCGGACGGCTCCTGATACGGTTCGAGGCGGCACACGCCGTCGGCGTCGAACCAGAGGCTTTCATAGTTGATCTCTGAGAGCAGTGCGTTGATGATCGTCAGATAGCTCGTGCCGATTGGCCAGTCCTCGCGGTCTGTCGCCAGCACAGCGGCGTTTGGCGTTGCGATCACGAGCGAGATGCCGCAGGCTGTCAGCAGCTTGCGAATTTCGGTGATGTACGACGAGCCAGCGGCAAGATGCAGGATCGTCTCGGTTTTCTGCGTATACACGCGCCAGCAGCGGTCGTAGGCTTCGATCTCTACGCGCGTGCTGCCCGCGCTTCCTTTTTGGCTGACGGTCGCAGCCTGATAGATGCCGAGAGAGTGCTCCGTCCCGTTTACGATGATCCATGGCCGCAGCTCGTCCGATTCCCACGCCGCTACGGCATTGGGAAGAAAGCTGCCCTTGAGCGTGCCGTGGATGTTCGCGGCGCGGTCACTCATGATCTGCGGCGGGCTGCCGGTGTCCCACTGCAGCTGCGTGATGGGCGCACCGTTCCGGAGTACGTCGACGCGGAAGCGGACGTCACGGGTCAAGGGTGATCGCCTCCTCCCGGTTCGTGTGCGAGATGGTGAAGGAATATCGGCGCATGAACTCATCGCAGTTGCTCTCGAGCGACGGGAGCGAGCCGATGGCCATATTTCCGTAATGATCTTTCAGGCAGACGAGGCGGCCCACAAGGGTCTCCAGCGCGAGGGCGGCAGCCCGCTGCGCGTGCGGCCAGGCGCAGGCGACGGACAGGGAGCGGTCGCGCTGTTCGCTGCGCTCCTCGACGGGATAGGCCAGCCCGGCCAGATGGACGGTCGAGACACCCGCGCTGAAGCTTGCACGGTTCGTGCGCAGCTGCGTCTCTGACAGGCGCATTTCCAGCCAGACACCGGTTTCCAGATCGCAGATCATGTTGGTCTCAGGCAGGATCTCTGCGGTGTCCGAATTGGACACGCCGTAATTGTCGCTGTCGGCGTAGCAGCCGCGGACGCGGTAGGTGACGGAGCCGATGCTGGTGTGGTCGATGTACTGCTTCTGCGCGGTTCGGGCGATGGCGATTCCATCCCGCTCAATCAGGTAAAAATCATAACTGCCCGCGGTCTGCCATGTGAGCGCGGCCTCATGGCCGGCGGTGGCGGTCAGGGTGATGGCCTCGCCCTCGGTGTGCGAGATGGGCAGAGCGGCCGCAGACCACTCGGACCACATGCCGTATTTGTTCTGCACGCGGACGCGGACGGTGTAGCTGCCGTCGGCGAGGTAGACCGGCGAGCGCCATGCCTTCTCTGTGCCATAGACCGTGCCGGAGGCGTAGCCGTTGGATAGCGTCAGCTGATAGGCTTCCTGCTCGGTGGTCTGCCAGGTGATGCGCGGGCGCGGGCCGGTGGACTGGATCACAATGGACGGTGCGGACGGGGCGTTGATGGCGATAAACTCGGCCTTGTCGCTCCACGCCGAGGCCGTGCCGTCGGTGTTGTAGGTGCGCACGCGCCAGTATTTTGTTCCGCTTGTGAATTTGTTCGCCGGAACGTCGTAATACTGGTTTTCTCCCGTGACGGTCGCGAGGGTATTCCACGTCGTGCCGTCGGCGGACCATTGCAGATCCGCCTTGCTCTGCGGCGTGCCGGTGGAAATGATGTGCTGCCACGAGAAGCGGTTGGCGATGGTCGCGTCAATGACGATTCCTGAAGGGGAGACAGGCTTGGCCGTCGGGATAACGTCTGTTGTCTTGATCTCCTGCCATGCGGACGTCGTTGTCGTGCCGCTGTTTGCCGTCACCTTTACGCGCCATTCGAGCGTTCCGGACGGGAATGTGTTTGCCGGGACCGTGCAAGCGGTCGTCGAGCCAGATACGCTTATCGTTTTTGATGTGCTTGCATTTTTTACGCGCCACTCAAAAACAGCGGAGGTTTGTTTCACCTCTGCGAAGCAAACCTGCGTGAGATCTGTGTCATCCTCGGCGTCCCATGTAAATGTGTTTTTTTTCGCTCGATTTACGAATGCCCCTGCCGATGGCGATAAATTGACTGCTTTTATGCCGACATTATCATTCGAGTATTCACACGTCAGGAATGGCTTGCGTGTTGACTTTTCTCCGTAAAAAACAGCTTCGCTTGTTCCTGATACAGCGCCACGAAACGCAACGACAAACCCGTTTTTTATCCCTTCTTTTGCTTCTTCCTTCTTGCTCCTGTATTGTGCCAGATCAAAAACCGCGTTCAGCTGCACAATTTCGTTTAACGCAGTCCACTTTCCATCTGCATGCTCTGAAATCCCGGTATATGTTTGGCTGACTTCCGGTCGCGTTGCATACGTTATCGCGCTCGTATCAAATTGGCTTTTCAACGCATTTACATACGTCCAGATTTGCTTGTACCCATTTCCGCTATCTTCTGTCGGCTGTGCGTAAAACGAAAGCGTTACTTTGCTTACCCGCTTAAACTTGTACGCATCTCCCGGCACAGGGAATTTGATATATATGTTATCCCCTTGTTTGACGTTTCCTGCTTCCCCCGTAAACGGGTCCGCGAACAGCTTGTACTGCGTAAGATTTGAATAGTTTGTGTTCGGGTGGTTCTTCGCGACTGCTGTCGAGCCGCTTGCCTGCACTGTAAACGTCGGCATTTACTTCGCCCCCATTCTTGCTGTGATCCTCGCGTTTTTGGCGATGCGTAGGATGGTGTCGAGGTCTTCGACGTGGTCCACATAGACGGTGGTGTTGTAGGTATCGCCGGAGGTGTAGCGTGTCTCGCTGGCCGTCTGGATACGCGAGCCGGAGGGAAGGAAGATCCGCTCAAGGCCGTTTTCGTTCACCCGCGTCCAGCCGCCGCGCCAGTTGTCCGTTCCGGCGGCGTTGCCGCCCAGATAGCGGCGAACCCATTCGTCCTCTGTGATGCCGATGGTGGACGGGTCGCCGCGTGCAACTGCATCCTCGTAGGCTTTGGCGAGGTCTGCCGCGCTCTGCCCCCACTGCTGCTCTGTGTAGCTATCGAGCAGATTTTGGTAGTTGTTGCCGTTGCCGCTGGAATAGCCAAAGCCGAGCGCGTGCGTCAGCTGCCCCCAGCCCTCGCCGATGTGGCCGGTCGAGATGTTTACTACGCCCTTAATGAGTTCCGCCGCGTCGGCGATGAGCGCCATTACCTTTGCGAGTGGCTGCAATGCCTTGGTCAGCGCCGGGACGCGGTTGTTGGAAAGGTCGGACATAGGGTTCAGGATATCTCCGACGGTATCCAGCAGCATGCCGAACGAGTCGACAATGCCGGAGTCCTTGAGCGCCTTGCCGCCGTCCTTTACCATGGTGGTCACGTCGCCGTAGAATTCATCGAGGTACGGGGCGAATTCGGCGGACAGCTGGTTTTTCACGCCCTCCTGCGTGTTCTGCAGGCGGGCATAGGCGTCGTCGACGGCCTGCAGGGATTTGAGCGCGTCCCTGTCGAGGACATAGCCCATGTCGTGCGCTTCCTGCGCGTACTCCTGCATCTTCTCGCTTCCGAGCTCGATCAGCGGGTTCAGCTCCTGTGCGGACTCGGACATGAGATCCATAGCCAGTGCGTCCCGCTCGGTCTTGTTTTTCATCTCGCCGAGCGCGTCGATGGTATCGTAAAATACATCCTGCGCGCTGCGGAGGCTGCCGTCGGTGTTTGTAATCTCAACTTTCAGCCGCTTGTACGCCTCGTAGGCGTCACCCGTACCGGTCGCGGCCTCCTGCATCTTGTTGGTGGTTTCCTTGAGGCTGTCCTTGATACGGTCAAAGGAGACGTCCGTGAGGTCGGCCATGTAGTTAAGCTCCTGCACGGAATCGGTCGTCGTGCCGGTCACGGAGGCGAGCGTCAGCAGATCGTCCGCATTTGAGGCGGCTTCCTTCGTCATGGAGATCAGCGCTTTTTCCGCCTTTACGATCGCCGCAGCGACGGCGGCAAATCCGCCCGCAACTGCGACTGTCGTAGTGTCGAGCTGCAGCATGCCGTTCATGGACGTTTTCATGCTGTCCGGCAGCTGGATCCCGAGCTTGGAGGTCAGGCCGTTCACCACGTCGCCGAGGTTGCCCATGCCTTTCCCGGCTTCCTCGGCCGCATCCCCGATTTCGCCCATGCTCTGCGCGGATTCCCCGGTTTCCTCGTTGGCTTTTGCCATCTGCTCGGTATTGCGCTTCAGCTGGTTCTCCATTTTGTAGAGCTCGGCTTCCGCGTTTGCGAGCTCCTTCTCCCAGCGGCTGGTTTCTACTGCCCCGATCTCATAATACTCTGTTGCGTTTTTAAAGGCTGATTCCAACAAATCTACTTTGTTGGCCTGCTGGATGATTTTCTGCGTTAAAATGTCATTCTTTTTAGCCATCAAGTCCGCAGAATCCGCACTATCTTCGTATTCTGCTGCGACCTTCCGCATTTGGGCATCCAGTACGTCTATGCTGGCGTTGAGCTGATCTATTGATTGTTTGTACTTTTGCTCTTTGTCGCCGCGTAGACTTTCGCCCAGCTTGTTCGTGCGCTCAGCCAGATCTGCCAGACCATCCGAGAAGTTGTCGGCAGCACCACCTGCCGCCTCCAGCTTAGACGTGTTGTCAGCCAATGCACGCTCCATTTTTACAAGAGCGGCTTCGGCATTGTTCAGTTGCTGCTGATACTTTTGGGTTGTCGTGTCGGATATGCCGTAGGCCTTGGCAGACTTCTGCAGCATCTCCTGCAGCTGCTCAACCTTATCACGCTGCGTCAGGATCTTCTGGTTCAGAACCTCGTTGATCTCTGTCAGGCCCTTGATGCTGTTTTCGTTCCCGGCATAGGTCGTGTTAAGCAGTTTGATCTTGCTGTCCAGCGTTCCGAGCGCGGCATTGATCTCGGAGATCCGCTGTTTATACTCGGCCTCGCCGTCCAGTTTGATTTTTGTGCTAATGGTGGCGTCAGCCATTTAAAGTCCCCCCGATACAAGATAATCGTGCAACGATAAGCCGGACGGCTTATCCAGATCAACATATCTGCCGTCTGGCATTGCCTGAGATGCAGACCGGCGCGGCGTGGCAAGGGAAAAGTATTCCCGATAGATTGCCATGCACCGCGCCGGCGTCATCGTCCTCCAAAATACAGCCTCATCGTTGTGCAGGACGTTGATCCAAATGTTTAGGTACCACGCGAATCGGATGCTGTAGGGTTCGGCTGCGTGGTCTGTTCTTTTTTTTCGCCGGATTCCTCCGACTGTTTTTCGGCCGGACGCTCTGTGTCCGGCTCGTAGACCGCCTGAAAGATCATTTCAATGATTCTGTCAGCGATCTCACCGAAGCGCTTGACCGTCATCATCTTGCCGACATCGCGGCTCGTAAAGCGTTCCGGCCAGCCCTGGTCGTAGGCGTACTCATTCATAGCGGCGGCCACTGTCTCAAGAATGTTTTTCATGGTGCGCTTCCGGGACAGCAGCGGCTCAAGCGTACCGCCGTGCAGCTCCTGTAGGTCTGCCAGGACGTTCATGTTGACGTAAAGCTGATAGGTTTTCCCGCCGTGCTCAAACGGCAGGGGTTTCGGCTGTAAGTACATGACCGGCCCCCTTACGCAGTCTTGCCGAGAACGGCGTCGCAGTACGCTCTTGCATCCTCCTCGGAGTCGCAGGTAGCAATCTCAACAAGGTTGTCGAGAGCATCGACGAGGAATTCGCCCGACGTGACCGGCGTATTGAACGTGATGTTCTCGCCGAGAGTCTGGTAGACATGGCTGGGCGGTCCGAAGAGCGCACGGCCGATGAAAATGCAGGTGAATTTCTCCACGCCGTCGATCATGTCAGGCGCGTAGAACGAGACGCCGACATACTGGCTGGTGGATGTCTTGCCGTACCGGACTACGCTGATGGATTTCGTCTTGACGGATCTGGTCGTCTTGACGGCCTTATACAGCAGCACTTGCGCCGCCTCGGTGATATACTTGACGCCGAGCGAGATCGTGCCGCCGGTCGCCTTGCGCATATACTCGGCAAGGGAGCTTTCGGCATACAGACGGCCTTCGGCGTTGCGCAGCTCGAAGTTTGCCGTCATGGCGTCGCCGACCTTTGTGACGTCACTGTAGGTCACAGTATTGCCGGAATCGGATTTCGTGTATTTTGCGGCCTGAATGTACCGCAGATCATATGCAGGCATAGGCTCCTCCTATCTGTTCAAAATGTTAATCGCTTCTTTGCGCATGGCTTCATTTGACGCCGCACGCGCGGCCTTTATGGCCTGATTCCAATAATGGTCAGCTTTGATCGCGCCGCCGCTTCGCTTCCAGAGCTTTCGTGCTTTTCGGCCGTAGTTGAGGACAAAGCCCTTGATGTTATAGGGCTGCTGCCGCGCGTCCTTGCCGCGCAGCGTGACGACCATATACGGGACATCCTGCTTGTCGCGTTTGACTGTATTCGGACGGACGATATGCCGGTATGTCTCTCCGGTGCGGCGGTTGTGGCCAGCGGCCACATAGGCGGATTTTACGCTGTCCAGCAGAACGTCCGCGCCGGCAGACAAAATCGTCTTCAGGTTCGTATCGGTAAAAAGCCGATCAGCTTTCAATTCCTTGATGATATCCTGCGCCTTTACCTCGGCTTCAAATTCCGCCATGTCAGATCACCTCAAACGGGATATCCGTGTAATACGTCATGGTCTGCTCATCGAAGCTCTGCTCATCCTGCCCGACCGCGACGCGGCCGGCAATGAGCGCGGCGATGATCTGCGCCGGCAGCGGATCGTTTTCCGTCTGCGTGGCCACTGTGACAACGCCCAGATTGACCGTGCAGATCGGCGCGCCCTCCGCCCGTTCCGACCGCGTCCCGGTCGGCGTCCAGACGACATAGCGCTCCTCGCTCGGGCTCGCCTGCACCTTGTAAACGCTGACGTCCTCCGGAGCGACGGTGTCCAAAATGGACTCAATCTTCGAGTAGCTCATATTTGCCCTCCGGCTCGGTCAGGCTCAGCGTCGTACATGGCAGGCCATTGTCGTCGTGCCCGTACTGCGCCTGATCGATCTTGTAGATGTGGCGGCCCTCGTAGCCCGTCAGGCTGACATACTGATCGGACGTGATTGGCGGCTCATCCATGCCGCGCGGGACGCAGACGAGCTTGACGATCTTGCTGTTGGCCTGTTTGCCCGCGTAGTAGCGCGAGGCATAGACCTCCTCCTCGGCGTAATAGTACGATGTACCGGGGCCGAGCTTGGCCAGCAGCGGCGAGGAGCCGGGGCGAAGATCATGGACATCAAGAATCTGGTCGTAGATCATGGTGATACCTCCCGCATCTTCTGCTGCAGCAGCTTATCGTGCAAATACGATCTGAGGCCGGACGGCAGCGGATTGTCCGCGGTCGTGGCGCGGCTGCGATACATCCATGCGGCGACGCGGGCGACGAGGCCGTTATCCTCATCGCTCGCGGAATCAAGCGTAATACCCTTGGTTTCGATATACCGGGCAGCCTGCGCAAGCAGGTTGCCCAGATATGCGGCCTGATCGTCGCTGATCCGCATCAGACCGAGATCCACGCAAAGCAGGTCGATTTGCCTCGACGTGTTCACACAAGGCTCAGACAATCAGGCCGCCTCCTTTCTTACGCGCCGGCCGTGCAGGTCGCAGAGCCGAGCTTGACAGCCTTGTCTTCGGCGTCGATCTCAACAACTGTGATGACATTTCCGGTTGCGGCCGCGACCGCAGCGCCGGAAGTCAGTTCAGTCCACTTGTCGTCCAGCGTCTGGCCGGCTTTGACCGACAGCGGCGCACCCGCAAGTTTGTAGCGGAGTTTGTTCGCGCTGGCGTTGCCCGCGACCGTAACGGTCGTCTTGCCGGACGCACCGGCCGCCGTCGTGACGATCAGGGTACCGAGGCCCTCATTAATGTAGTCGGCACCGAACGTAATGGTCGTCTTCGGCGCGGTATTTTTGTAGTTGAACAGCACAAACGCCTCGCCGATTGCCGGCTTGCCGTCGTAGCGGGCAAGGCCCTTGAAGCAGGTCATGTTCTGCAGCCACTTGACACTCGTATTGGCCTCAATGACCATGCCCTCACGCTCTGCCAGACTGTACAGAGAGCCGAAGCCGCCGCAGACGTCATAGTCCTGCATAAAGTCAAGCTCGACAAACGTCCCGCCGATGACGGGCATCGTGTCGCTGACGCCGGCGACCAGAGCTGCGGCCGAGTTAAAGTTCAGGCTGCGCGCCACGATATCGAGGTGCGTTTTACGGTTGCAGAACCACACCGCCCGGCCGTCCGAGTAGTTCGGGGACGGGACGCCAGTCGCTTCGCAGAGCTTCTGGAAAAACTCCTCGCCGTACTTTGCGCCGAGATCCAGCTTGAGGATATGGCTCTCGTGCAGATCGGTAAACGTGCCCTGATTTGCGCCCCACCATTCCGGCTTGGACGTCGCGGCCAGCCGGGTGATGATGCCGACGGGCATTTTTGTGCCGGTGCCGTAGATACCGGCCTTATCCAGGCCCTTTGCGATGGACGCAGCCAGATACTGCATAACCGTGGTCAAGAGTGCGAGATCCGTGTCGTCGGACAACACATAGTTCGGCAGGGCGATGTAGCCGCCGACCATAAAGCCGTCCATGGTCAGCTGATAAAAATTGATATCAAGCTCATTCATGGCGGCGTCCATTTCCGTCCAGATTGCTTCCGGCGCGACACCGGCAATATTCTGGCGGCTGGTACCGCCGACGCTCATCACGGAAATGTGCGGCAGGACGCGGGACGACTGATAGGTCAGATCACGCAGGAGCGGAAGCAGGTTGTCGGGGATACCGAGTTCTGCGCCGCTGACGCTGCGCTGCGACGCGCGAAGGGCGCGGATGTTGGACAGGAAATCGCGGGTTTCGGGGGCCTGCAGCAGGGCGTCGCGCTCCTGGTAGGTCAGGCCGAGCCAACGGCGCTCGGGGTTGGTCATGGGCATGGTGTTATTACTCCTTTCTGCTGCCGGTGCTGCCGGCTGGCCTGCCGCCGGAGGCGGCGTCTGGGCAGCCTCAAGGCTGCGGATTTCTTCGGTGGTTGCATCGATGCGGGTCTGCAGCTCCGCGATCGCCACAGCGTTCGCGTTGCGCTGCTCTTCAAATTCGTCGATCGCGGCGTCGACGGCGGCGCGATCTTCGTCGGTCTGCGAGGCAGCGATATCCGCCTCAAGCTCATTTTCGCGGGCCGCGAAGGCGTCGCGTTCGCTGACCAGTGCCGCCATCTGCGCCTGCATATTGCGCAGATCCTGCTGGCGCCTCAAGATTTTAAGTGCCATTATTACCTCCAAGTTTCTTTCTCGCCGACGCGCGCCATGCTTCGCAGCGGCGCCGGTTGATTTCCTCCAGATCCTGCTTACGGGCCGACACACTCGTTTCGGTGTACGCCGGGAATGTGCAGACGCTTACCTCGTACAGCGGGTCTACCTCCTCGATCTCCCAGCGATACTTGCCGTTTCCAAGATCAACAAAGGTCTCGCGCTTGATATCAAAGCCAAAGCTGCACTGATCGACGTCGCCGCGCTGCACCCGCGCGTACAGATCCATCGCCGCGCTGTCCTGCCGGTTGATCTTGACAGATCCCCACAGGCCGCGGGTATCCTGCCGCAGTGTCAGCGTGCCGGACTTCGTGCGGCCGAGCACAAGCGTGGTATCGTGGTTGATAAGGGCGCGGACATCGCCGGAAATGCTGGCGTCAAAAGCGCCGGGCTTGACGATCTCGCTTGCGCCCTCCCAGAGCGGATACTCCGAGTTAAAGACGGCAAAATAGCCTTCGATATAAAGATCGTCAGCTGCTTCGCGGGTGGTAAACTGCTGCGAGCAGCTGCGGATCTGGCGCGCAGTGCGCTCATTCGCCATTGCCTTCGCCTCCTTGCTCCAATTTTTTCTGATTGCCAATCATATTGGCCGGGATGTAGTTCTCAAGGATAACGCGCTCATCCAGCCCGTCTACCGGGGATAGATCCAGCCAGTCGCGGCTTTCGTTGCCGCTCATAATGCCCTTGACATACAGGCCGGTAGAGACATCGGCCAGATCCTTGAGCGTGTAGCTGTACAGCCGACGGACGGACATTTTGAAATACCAGTCCGGAGACAGCAGCAGCTTGCGCGTCAGCTCCGAGCAGATAATGTTCGCGATGGACGTCGCCGTCGTCCGGATCATGTGGTTGTGGTCGGCGTCAGAGTAGCTGCCGACGCCCAGCATATACGGCGTCACGCCAACGATTGCCGCGACCTCCCGCTTATCCAGCTCGACGCCGTCCTTGAGCGCAAGGTCCGCAAGGCTCAGCGGCTTTACCTGCTGGATATCCATGAGTTCCGCCGGGATGATCCACGGTGCGCCGGCTTCGGAGTTTTGCAGATACTCGGACATCAGCCGCTTGCGGCCCGCTTCGTCCGAAAACTCATCAGAAAGGCCGTCGACCTTGACAATGACGGACGGCTTCCACTTGTCGGACATAAAGCCCTTTTTCGTGGCGGACGCCTGCCGGAGATTGCCGGTCACGTCCCGCAGGCTCGCCCGGAGGCCAATCCCGAGCCACGGCTGATCTGGATCGGGCCGATACTTAAAGTGCAGCACGTCAGCAGGGTCGTACACCTTCCCGCGCCACGTCACAAAGTAGGTCAGACCGCCGTCCGCGCTGGCCACCGTCGCGCCCGGCATCGGGGCCAGGTCAACCAGCAGGCCGTCCTGCGTCTGCGGCAGGACGAACGCGCTGCCGCACGGGGAAAGCAGCATTGTTTCAACGATCCATTCAACCCAGTCCTTTCGGCCGCCGTACCGCCATGGATGAATATCGACGAACCGGCTGAGTTCATTGCGGACGCGAATGTCGCCGTTCTCCGCATTGCGGAAAAGCTGAATCGTCGCGTTGCTGATGATATCCGCCAGTCCTCCGACCGCCGCCAGAACATCAGGACTGTCAACCAGCCGCCGGTATCCTGTCACAGCCAGCGTGTCAGAATTGGACACCAGCCACTGCAGGCAGGACTGGTCGCTTGCAGCGCTGCGGCGCTGCGGTTTTACTTTCAATCGGCATCAGCCTCCCTTTCGTTCTGGGCGCTTCCGTACCAGCCAGCGCCCTTGCTGCTCTCGCTTAGATCGTTCAGATAGGCGCAGGCCGCGAAGACCGCGCAGTCAAACACGTCTATGCGCAAATTCGGCTCGATCTTCTGGTACTGCACCATGTCGTCAGCCTTTTCAACGCCGGCGACATTCTGCACGCAATACTCCATCGGCTCCGCGTGCATATAGTAGAGCGTGCCCTGCTTCGCGGACTTTTCGAGATAACGGAATCCCTCGGATTTGAGGATAAAGGTCTGCATCTGCGCCTTGACTGGAAAATGCTCCTTTTTCATCTCGACGAAATACTCGCGGCAGAATTTCGGGTCATGTCCGATGCGGCGCAGCTTAAAGCCCTCGCCGCGGCGTTTCTTGAACCAGCGGACAATGTCACTGTAGTTCGTGACCTTGTCGTTGGTCATGTCCAGCCAGCCGTCGTCCTTCCAGCCAAACAGCGGGATCTGATCCTTGTTCGCCTTGATCTCCGCGGCAGGCCGCGGGAACCAGCAATGCGGGATGATGATATCGACGCCCTTGTAATGGCTGAACAGGCAGCAGGCCGTCAGGTCGTGCATCTTGGAAAGGTCAGCGCCGCCGTACCATTTGATCGGCAGGCGTGCGAGCTGCGCCAGCGTCCAGTTGTATTTCGCGTCGGACTTTCGCCACTCCGTAATATCAAACCAGGCACGCAGCGCGGCCGTGAAGATGTTGAGCGAAGTATTTAAAAACTCAGGGCGGAGCTGCGGATCGGCTTCGGCCTGCGCGGCGTCGTTGATCATCGCCTGCGGGCGGATGCTGTAGCCCCAGCCGGGGCTTGCGGCCTCCAGCGCCTTCGGGTCCAGCAGGTCAACGTCGCCGTTCTCGTTGGTCGGGGCCTGCGCGATAAAGATAAAAATCTCATCCGCATACGGGTCCTTGATCGTCCCGTCGAGGATCTTCTTGCAAAACTCCACGCGCTTCGCCAGAAAGCCGAGTGCGTTCGCGCCACCGGAAGAGATGATGATAACGAGCTTGTTGGTGTAGGCCTTCGTCGCGTCGCGAAGCTTCTGGAACTGCTTCGGCGACTTATACACGTGCGCCTCGTCACAAATGACGATGTTGGCATTAAAGGAGTCCTGCTTGTCGGGGTTCGCGGCCAGCGCGTTGATGGAGATAAAGCCGTCGCCGATATCGCCGACAATGGAGTGCTCCATATTGTTGTCCGTGATGCGCAGGCCGCGTTCTGCATCCTCCTTGACGGTCACACCCAGCCGGTTGACGTTGTACTTCAAAAAGTCGAAGCCTTCGAGCGCCTGCTTGAGCGCACCGCCGACCTCATAGACCTTGGAGCCGGATCTGCGCTCATACAGGGCCAGCGCCCACGCCAGCGATGCGGCGAATGTGGTCTTGACGTTTTTTCGGGGAATAAAATCAAGGGCTTCTTTGAACCGGCGCTCGCTGGTGCCCTTGAGGTAAAACCCCATGACGTTAAAGCAGATAAACTTGTGATAGGGAAGCAGATAAAACGGTGTGCCGCGCAGCGGCCGCGCGTCCAGGAACTCACCCTGCTGATGGCAAAGCGTCGTCTCGATGATCGCGATGATCTCGCAGGCCGGCTCTGGCCGGAAGTCCCACCGGCAGGACGCCAGATCGTTGAGATATCGGCGGCAGGCCAGCACGATCCACTCGCAGGCGAAGATCTCACCGCTGAGCACCTTGTCGACGTATGCGTCAACGTAGCGCTGATACTCCGCCGCGTGCTCGACGGCATAATCGTGCGCATCGTCAAGCAGCTGCTCGATCTTGGACTTGTCAGTGCTTGCAGTCTGCTTGCTGCGGGCCTTGTTCAGTCCGGTCGGCGTCAAGCCCAGCTGATTGCGCAGGCCCGTGACCGTCGCGCGGAGATTTTCAACGACCGTCCAGTTTGGATCCTTCGCCGTGTACTCGCCGCCGGTCTTGTTGGTCAGGGTCGCGACCAT
>CAKUJL010000020.1 GCA_934661715.1 uncultured Oscillospiraceae bacterium
TCTTTTTTCGCTTGCTGTTGGTTTGAATGAAACCCGGACTTAGATCGCACCGGCAACCCAGCGGGTGATCTGCTGCCAGAAGTGCGCGTACTCCGGATGCTCCAGGAAGTTGCCTGCCCAGTGGGGGCCGACGTCGGAGGTGTAGACGCAGGAACGGCCCTTGCCGACCTGACGGGTCGCGATCTGGACATCGCCGTTGTAGGAAGCGACCAGGTGCGCGTCGTCACGCAGATAGACCTTGTTGTAGCCCATGAGCATGTAGGGAACGCTCCAGTCGATGTCCTTGACGATGGGATGGTCGGGATCGTCGAGCTGCATGGCGTAGCCCTCGGTGATCTCCATTCTGTCGTCTGCGCCGCGCGGCATGCAGGTAACGGGAAGGAGCTCTTCGACCTTTGTGCCGCCGTACATGCCCTTGCCCTGCATACCGGAGAAGGACAGCCAGCCGCCGATCATCATGAAGCCGCCGCCCTGGTTGACGTACTCGCACAGCGCCTTGACGCGGTCGGGGCCCATCGGGATCTTGAAGGGCTGGACGTTGCCCGGCTGGAAGACAATGTTGTTGTAGCCGACGTCGCTGACCAGGATGGCGTCATACTGCTTCATTTCTTCCACCGTGGAGGGCATGTCCGCGATGCAGTTCATGGACGGGATATGGTCGAGAATGATGTCGTCGGCAGCTCTGAGCGCGTTTCTCAGATAGCGGGCAGAATCGCTGTAATAAGCGAAGGTCCAGCTGTCGATACCCTTGATGGAGGTCTGCACGTTGACCTGCGTATCACCAACATACAAAACTTTGATAGACATATGAATTTCTCCTTATGAAATCTCCGGTCAAGCCGGGTAATAAACGGTTTGGGTTTCCAATTACGGGAAAGCGAAGGCTTAGTAACCAACCTCAGAGAGCTCGGCGATGTACTTGTACTGCTTGTAGGCAGGATCGTCGACATTGTCGCGGGTCAGGGCGCACATCGGATAGCGGACCTGCTTCTCGGTGAAGTCAGCGTCGGTCAGCTCGCCGCGGACGTACTTGGCAAGGTTCATGATGGCGTCATAGCCCATCTGATACGGGTCCTGCGCGATCAGAACGTCATAGGTGCCGGCCTTGAGGTCGAGAACCTGCTGAGGGTCAGCGTCGAAGGATGCGATCTTGACGATGCCGCTCTTGCCAGCCTCAATGATGGCAGAAGCCGCGCCGGCAGCACACGCGGAAACCGCGCAGAAAACGCCGCTCATGTCGGGGTTGCCGGTCAGCGCTGCGGAGACGAGCTGCGCCGCCTTGTTGGCGTCGTTGCTCGGATACAGCGTGTCAAGGATCTTGCAGCTCGGGTCGAGGGACTGCATGGTCTCCACGAAGCCCTGCACACGGAGGTTCGCGCCGTAAGCGCCGGGGTTGGTGCCGACAGGCTGATAGACGCCGCCTTCGCCGTTCTGCTCAAAGAAGATCTCGGCTGCTTCCGCGCCGCCGGAGTACGGGTCAGAGGAGTAACCGGCAAGGTCCACCGGCTCGAGCAGGAACAGGTCCGTGCAGATGACGGGCGTGCCTTCCTTCATCCAGGTGTCAACGTAGGTAACGAGTGCGGAGTTGTCGGTCGGGACGAGCATCAGAGCGTCGGGGTTCGTGGCCATAACGCCGTCGATGAAGGTCTGCTGCTTGCTGAAGTCCCACTCGGCAGGGCCGGTCCAGTAGAGCTCGACGTTGTAGTCCTTCGCCGCGTCCATGGCGCCCCACTGCATGGTGGTAAAGTACGGAATGCCGACTTCGGCAGCGACAGCCGCGATGTACAGACGGTCGGTTTCTTCGGCTTCCTGCTCCGCCTCTTCTGCGGCAGCCTCGGTTTCGGCCTCGGTCGCGTCAGCTTCGGTGGTCTCGGGTGCGGGTTCGGTGGTTTCCGTCTTGGTTTCGGTTGTTTCTGCGGGGGCCGCGGTCTGTGCGCAGGCCGTCAGCACACCCAGAAGCATGGCCAGGATCAGCAGAATGGATACGCTCTTTTTCATTTTGTTGCCTCCTTGTTTTTTATAATTGGTTAAATTTGCGTTTGGCACAAAAACCGGGCCCTGTTCGTTTTTCCCGGCAGGGCCCGGGACACCACTGGTTTATTTGCCGGTCTTGATGTTGCGGACATAGTCCACGTACACGGCAATGACGAGGAAGATGCCGATGGCGATGAGCTGATAGAACGAGTTGATGCCAAGGACGATCATGCCGATCTGCAGCGTGACGGGGATGAGCACCGCCAGCATCGAGCCGCAGACAGAGGCGATGCCGCCTTTCATACTCGTGCCGCCCATGACGACAGCCATAATCGCCATCATACCGTCGGTCGTGTGGCCGGAGGGGTTGGTGGTCGCAAAGCGCGTGATATCGAAGATGCCCGCGACGCCTGCCAGTGCGCCCATCATCAGATAGATGCGGAAGCTGTTGGAGACGATCTTGATGCCCGCTCTTCTTGCAGACTCACAGTTCGAGCCCATCGCCCGCACGTGCAGGCCGAAGCGCGTGTACTTCATGATCAGATGCAGGCAGATGCCGATGACGATCGCGACGATGACCTGATAGGGTACGACGCCGAAGAGCTTCGCGTGGCCGAAGTAGGTCTGGAACGCACGCGGCAGGAGCTTTTCCTGTGCGCCGTTGCAGATGACCATCGCAATGCCCTGCAGGATATACATGGTGGAGAGGGTCGCGATGAAGGGGATGAGCTTGAGCTTCGAGGTCGCGAAGGCGTTGAGTGCGCCGCCCGCCATACCGACGACGATCGCCGTGATGATGGCCGCGATGACGCCGAGCGCCATGTGCGGATACAGACCCTGGCTGATTTCCGCCGGGGTGCCCGCGACGAGCTTGAAGACCTTTGCCGCCACGACCGAGCAGAGGATCAGGTTCATGCCGACGGACAGATCGAAGTAGCCGCTGCTGATGACGTAGGTCAGGCCCACAGCCAAAATGATCATCTGCGCCGAGTTCATGAGGATGTTCATCATGTTGCTCACGGTGAGGAAGGTTCCGGGCTGTGCCGTCAGACCGAAGATCAGGATCAGCAGCACCTCGAGCGCGATGACGAAGGCGATCGACGAGCTCAAAAATTTCTGAAACGGCGTCTTGTCCTTCTGCGCGACGCTGGAAACGCCTTTGGAGTGCAGAATATCTTCAACGGCTTTCTTTTCTTCTACGTTTGGATTCGTTGCCATAGTTCTTCCTCCCTCTTTACGCTTTGCCTGTCAGCATCAGTGACAGCACGGTCTGCAAATTCGTCTCGCGGGAGACGAGATTCGCGATCACCTCGCCCTGACGCATGATGTAGATGCGGTCGGAAACCTCGAGCATCTTCGGGATATCGTGGGAAATGACGATCACGCCGAGGTCCTTGTCTGCCGCGGCCCGCATGGTCGAGTAGACGAGCGCCTGCTGTCTTGCGCCGAGGGCTGCGGTCGGCTCGTCCATGATCAGAACCGACTCGCACCACGCGACCGCCTTCGCAACCGCCAGTGCCTGCCGTTCGCCGCCGGAAAGGGACTTGACCGGAACCGTCATGGATTTCAGCCCGATACCGAGCTCCGCCAGATGCTCGCGGCTGATTTTCTCCATCTGCTTCATGTCGAGAATGTTGAAGAGCTTTCCGAAGAACGACTGCTTGATGATCTCGCGGCCGAGGAAAATGTTGCACGGCACGTTCAGATCGGGAGCCAGCGCCAGATCCTGATAGACCGTCTGGATGCCCATATCCTGTGCCTGCTGGATGGACTGGGCGTCGATTTCTTTTCCGTTGCACAGAAGCCTGCCGGAGGTTCTGGGGATGGCGCCGCTGATGATGTTCGCAAGCGTCGATTTGCCAGCGCCGTTGTCTCCGAGCAGGGCCGTTACCTCACCTGCGTAAACCTTCAGAGAGGCGCCCTTGAGTGCCTGCAAATGTCCGTAGTTTTTGACGATGTTTTCCGCCTCGATGACGACTCTTGCAGACGCGCCTGTTGTTTTTTCCGCGTTAGCCATGCACTTTAACTCCCTTTCTGTTCTTATCTCACAGACGGCTGTTCGGCCGCCATCGTTTTCAGCTGTTTGAGTCCGACCATGAGGTCCTTGTTTGCGCTTCCGAAATAGGCGCTCAGCCGCCGGTAATCGCGGAACAGCGCGTCATAGGCCGCCTTGTGCTGCGGGTCCGGACGATAGACCTTGTAGGGCGGTTTGGAAAGCGCCTGCATTGCCTCATCCATCGTGTCATAGCCGCCGTTTTCCTGTCCGGCTGCGACCATGCCGTACATTGCCGCGCCGTAGGCCGTCGTCTGCGTCACGCCGGTGACGATGATCTCGCGCTCGAGCACATCCGCGAAGATCTGCATGACGAGCTGGCTCTTGCGCGACAGGCCGCCGCAGGCAAAAATGTGGTTGATCGCGATGCCCTGCGCTTCGATGCTCTCGACAATTTCGCGCGTGCCGAAGGCCGTGGCCTCGATGAGCGAACGGTAAATTTCCTCCGGCTGGGTCGAAAGCGTCATGCCGACCAGAACGCCCGAGAGGTTCGCGTTATTGAGCA
This sequence comes from uncultured Oscillospiraceae bacterium, assembly GCA_934661715.1. Taxonomy (GTDB): domain Bacteria; phylum Bacillota; class Clostridia; order Oscillospirales; family Oscillospiraceae; genus CAG-170. The sequence goes on from CAKUJL010000020.1 coordinate 4,533, forward strand.
TCGAGCGGTTGCCGTTCCACCAGTCGAGGGCCAGAAGACCGTTTTCACCGGGCTTGAGCTTTGCCGCGCGGCGGTCCATAACGGCAAAGGGGCTTGTGTTTTCCTCCGCCGCCTCGTCGAAGCTGTCCGACGGGGCCAGCGTCTGAATGAACCAGTCGTAAATATCGCCGACCGCCGCCTGTCCGGCTTCATAGCCGTAGTAGCCGGGGATGACGCCGTCTTTGACAACGCCGCTGATGCCCTTCATGTGCACTTCCTTGCGGCTGACAAGAATGTGGCAAAGGCTCGTGCCCATCGTCATGACAAGCGTGCCGTCGTTGACGATGCCGACGACCGGTGTGGCCGCGTGCGCGTCGATAATGGAGACTGCAACGCTCGTTCCTTCACTCAAGCCCGTCTGCGCCGCCATTTCCTTCGTCAGACCGCCGGCCTTTGCGCCCACGGGCCGGACATCCGAAATGGCTTTTTCGGTGATATTTGATAACCCCGGCTCCATGCCGGCGAAAAATTCGGGTTTGGGGTAGCCCGTTTCATGGTTCCAGAAGGCCTTGTAGCCCGCCATGCACGTGCTCGTGGTCATTTCGCCCGTCAGCGCCCAGATGACCCAGTCGCCGGCTTCGACAAAGAGGTTCGCCGCCTCGTAAATTTCCGGGGCCTTGTGGTAGACCTCCATGACCTTGGCGAAGAACCATTCGCTTGAGGAAGAGCCGCCGTAATAGTCCAGGAACGTTTCGCCGCGGCGTCTGGCCGTCTCGTTGATCTGGTCTGCCTCGGCCTGTGCGCCGTGATGCTTCCAGAGCTTGACCCAGCTGTGCGGATTGTTGCGGAAGCGCGGGTCCATACACAAAGGCTTGAAGTTTTTGTCCACCGGCAGCACCGTGCAGGCCGTAAAATCGATGCCGATGGAAATAATATCTTCGGCTTTGACGCCCGCGTTATTGGTAATGTCTTTCAAAAGCGCTTTGACGGCGCTGATGTAATCGGCCGGGTTCTGAAGCGCGTAATCCGCAGGCAGCTCCTCTGCGCTCTGCGGCAGGCTCCGGTCGATGACGGCGTCCTGATAGCCGTAGATGGAGGTGAACACCTCCCTGCCGCTGCGGGTCTCGACGAGGATGGCGCGGGCCGAAAGCGTGCCGAAATCGATGCCAACCGAATAACGTTCAATCATAGCGATATCTCCGTTTCCAACGAAATAGTCCGGAACTTCATGACCCAAGGATAGCAAAATTATCACGTTTGCGTCAAATTTTCTTAAAAAAATGTCATTTGCCACATTTTCTGCTGACACGCATTTCCGTGTCTGTAAAATCGTGGTCAGGCTTTTGATAAAATCGCACAAAACAGGCAGGCATATGTAGCAAAGTTGCACCAAAAATTTTCGCGCGTTTGTGAGCGGAAAACACACGCCAGTGGAAAAATCCATTCTTTCAAAAAAACGTGCAATTTTTCTCACGGGCGTATAGAATGTGTACCGTAAGCTGTACAGATAAAAACTGAGGATCCCATATGAACAACGAAGAAAGAAAAAACATCGCCATCACCGTCGCGAAGATGTATTACATCAACGGCGACTCGCAGGAACGAATCGCCGAGGCCACCGGCATGAGCCGTTCGAACATTTCGCGCATTCTCAGAAAATGCATCCAGGACGGCGTGGTGGAGATCGTCGTGCATGACACGATCTCGGAAAACGCGCAGCTGGCGCACAAGCTCAAAACGCTCTTCCATCTCAAGGACGTCATCATCGTCCCCGCCGCCGCAACGCCCGACCGGCAGAGCCGCATGGCAGGAGAGCGCGTTGCGCTGTACCTGATGAACGTTTTAGAAGACGGCATGACCTTCGGCGTGGCCAGAGGAAGAGCGTGCTACTACACGGGACGGTCTTTGCAGAACACGCGCCATATCCACGTCGACACGCTGCAATTGCAGGGCGCGGTATCGGAGCTTGCCACGATGGACGAAAGCAGCGGCCTCATTTCGCTCTTCGCCTCGAAGCTCAACGGCAAGGGCTTTGTGCTCAACGCCCCGCTCATGGTCAAGTCCAGTCTCACGAAGACCGACATTATGAGCAGCGACATGATGCGGGCCATCCGCCAGAAATACACTGAGCTCGGCGCGGCGCTTTTTGAAATTGAGCGGCCGACGTTCTACGCAAACCAGCGCACGGGCGTGGGGCCTTTGACGAAGGCCGACGTTTTGCAGCTCAGCGAAATCGGCGTCACGGCCAGCGTCTGCGGGCACTACTACAATCTCAACGGCAGTCCCTGCAACGCCGGCATCCACGACCGCGCCATCGCCATCGAGCCAGCGCTTCTGCGAAAGGTGCCCTACTCCATCGGCATTTCCACCGGGCGGCACTCCCTCAATGCAACGCTCAGCATTCTGCGGGCCGGGCTTGTGAACGTTCTGGTGGTCGATGAAAATCTGGCGCAGCAGCTCGAAACCAGTCAAAAGGAAACCAAATAACGAAAGGGGTTCACCATGAAAACAATCAGAATTCCGGATGAAGAGTACCTGACCCGCGCAAAACGCGCCTCGCAGATGGTCGCCGAGCGCGGCCTGGACGCGCTGTTCCTGTTCGGAAGCGAGGGCGATTTCCAGAATGTCCGCTATTTTACGAGCGTCACGCCCATCTGGGAGCGGCTCGGCGTCGTCATCACCGCAGCAGGAAAAGCCGCGATGCTCACGGGGCCCGAGGGACTGACCTACTGCCAGCAGTACTGCAAGCTTGACAAGGTCTTCGCGCTCAACGCCCTTCGTTCGAGCATGGACCCGATCCCCGGCAAGTTCCACATGACAAGCTTTCAGGACGTTCTGACAGAGCTTGGCGTCACTATCGCTCATCCGAAGATCGCCATCGGCAACCCCATCGACACCACGACCGTCATCGAACAGGCGATGCACGAGGACCTTCCGGACGCCATTTTCAGCTACGCACCCGAAATTATGCGTGTGCTCCGTGCGGCGAAATCCGAAAGCGAGCTTGCCTGCCTGCGAGAGAGCTACCGCGTCGTGCAGCTGGCGACGGACGCGTGTTTGGAGAAGATGCGTCCCGGTATGACCGAGTGCAATCTTCTTGGCATCGCGCACAGCGTCATTTTTGAAAACGGCGCGGAAACCGAGGGTATGCCCAACTACATCTTCTTTGACGAGGCCACGCGCCATCCACTGGGAAGACCCCGTCCCGACCGCGAATTGAAGAAAAACAGCTTCGTGCAGCTGGGCCTGTCTGCCAGCATCGACGGCTACTGCGGCTCCATCGGCGTGCCCGTCAGCATGGGGCAGTTTACGCCCGAGCAGCGCAAGCTTGTCGAATTTGGCCGTCTGGTTCACAACTGGACGAAGGAGCACACCCGTGCGGGGCTTCACATGTCCGAAATTGACAAGGCGTATTACGATCTTTTCGTCGACTCCGGCATGAAGGAGCACTATGTCTATGACCCGCTGCACGGCCTGGGTCTTGCCGAGGTCGAGTCCTACCGGCCCAAAAACGACGATCCCGACTACATCATCCTGCCCGAATACACCTTCCAGACCGACAACTTCCTGCTGTCACGGACCTTCGGCTTCCGCTTCGAAACGGGCATCTGCGTCCACGAGGACGGCATCGAGGAATTCGGCAAGGCGCTGGGCGAACTCTATGAGCTCGGCTTCTGAGAGGAGAAAGCACACATGGAAAGCAAAATTTTTCTCTATCCCGACCAGTTTTCCGCAAAGGAGCGCACGGTCTTAAGCTTCGGCAGCCTTCGCGCGAGCCTGTTCCGGTTTGACAGCGGCGTGTGCGCCATCCGCGCGGCAAACGAAAACGGCGAAATTCTCGTCCTTCCCTATCAGGGCCAGCAGATCTGGCGGATGTCGTTTCTCGGCCACGATCTGACGATGAAATCGATGTTCGAAGAGCCCGTGCCCACGCAGCTGTTCCACGCCAACTACGGCATGTTCCTGCTGCACTGCGGTCTGACGGCCATGGGAAACCCCACTCCGCAGGACACGCACCCGCAGCACGGTGAGCTCCCGTTTGCGCCGTTTTCCGACGCCTATCTCACAAACGGCGAGGACGAGCGCGGCAAATTCCTCTGCGTTGGAGGCAGCTACCGCCACACCCGAGCCTTCCGGACGGATTACCGCTTCGAAGTCTTCTACAAGCTCTATGAAGCCGCAACGACGATCGAGGTCAACGTCCGCTTCACGAACCTGCGGCCCGACCCGCTGGAATATTTCTACATGTGCCACATCAACTTCCGGCCCGTCGACGGCGCTCGCCTTTCCTACTCGGCGCACCACAAGGACATTCACCCGCATTACGCGCTCTCGCCACGTCTGAGCGAGGAAAAGAAGCAGGCGTACAACGCGTTTTTCGAAAAGCTTCAGAAAACGCCGGAAATTCAGGACATCGTCGACAAGGACAGCCAGATGTACGAGCCCGAGATCTGCTCGACCGTCCATTACCAGCACGACGCGGACGGGCATGCCTACTGCATGCAGGTCCTGCCGGACGGCTGCGCCTGCTATGTGCGCTTTGCCCCGGAGAAGCTTCCCATCGGCCTTCGCTGGATCGCGCGAACCGGCCCCGAGGACGCGATGGGCATGGTCCTTCCCGCGACGGCGGAGCACCTCGGCTACACCTACTGCAAGCAGCACCACATGGAGCGCTTCTTGCCCGCAAACGAGTCGCAGGCCTATCAGATCGAAATCGGCCTCCTGCCGCCGGATAAAGCAGCCGAGACCGATCAGAAAATCCGCGATATTCTTGCCAGGAAGTCTTAGCCCATGCGCAAACGGCAATGGAAATACACGCTGGCGCTGAGCGCCGGAGACGCGCTTTTCGGCCTTGTGCCGATTTTGCAGAAGCTCACCTATTCCTGCGGCGGCAGCGGGCCGCTGACCGTCGTGTGGTCGTCCGTCTTTGCGCTGCTGCCGCTTGTCCTGCTTGCGAAGGTGCAGGGCGTGCGCCTGCGCGTGGACCGGAAAACACTCGGAAAGCTTGCGATTTTGTCCATCGGCGCGACGGGCACGGCGCTTTTTCTCTACTCGTCGTATTCCTACATCCCCGTCGGCATGGCGACGACGCTGCACTTTGTCTATCCGGCCCTCATCACGCTGGGTCTGGGTATCTTCTTTCACCAGCGCTTTACGAAACGCAATTTTGCCGCGCTCGGCCTGACGCTTCTGGGCGTCGTCTTCATGGGCGCTTCCGTGGAGCTGACGGCAAACCTCACCGGGATGCTGCTGGCGCTCATCTCCGGCGTGTTCTGGGCGTTTTACATCGTGTACATGGACAAGTCCGGGCTCAATGAAATTCCGACCACCGTCGTCACCTTCTACTCCTCGCTGGCGAACATTCCGGTGCTGGGTCTGTTCTGCGCGGTGACCGGCGCTTTGAAGCTCTACACGACGGCGTGGGCCTGGGGCGTGATCGTTCTGGTCGCGTTTTTGCACCGGATTCTTGCCTACGCGCTCTTTCAGATCGGAATGCGCAGGATCTCCGCCTTTGAAGCCGGCATTTTATCGACCGTCGAGCCCGCCTCCGCGCTGGTTTTTGGCGTTCTCATCCTGCACGAGGCGCTGCACCCGATGCAGCTTCTGGGCCTTGTGTGCATTGCGGCGAGCATCATCGTGAATCTTCCTTCCGACAAGATCAGCGCCGGATAATCCTCCCCCTCGCCGCAAAAAAGGGCGTGCCGCAACCGAAATTGCAGCACGCCCAAATTCTTTTTCAACTTTACCGCTCAATGTCCGGCGGCGCTTTGTATTTCCTGAAGCTCGAATCGATATTCCTGCTTCGCGTTGGGGTATTTTTCGCGGTCGACCTTTGAGGCGAACATCGCAAGCGGCCGCACCCAGAGCCCGCCATCTCCATAGAGCTTGCGGTAAATGACGCTCGGCTCCTGCGTTTCCGAGTCATGGGCCAGCGCCTCCACCACGTAATAGTCGCCCTTAAAATGCCGGTACACGCGGCCAACTTTGATTTCCTGCATATAGTCTCCTTTCCGCAAAAGAAAAACGGCATGACCGCAGAGTCATGCCGTTTTTGATTGGATTTCTTATTCCTCTTCCGGTTCGCCGTCGAGGTCGAACTCGAGCTCTTCGCCGCAGTTCGGGCAGACGGTGGAGCCTTCGTCGAGCATCTGCTCGTCGATGGTGATCTCCTCGCCGCAGGTCGGGCACTTCACCTCGTAAAGCACCTCGTCGTCGCCGAAGTCATACGCTTCGTCTTCCGCGTCTTCGTCCTCGTCGTCGTAATCCTCGTAGTCGTCTTCGTCTTCGTCTTCCTCGTCGAGCAGGTAGTCGTCGATGTTGTCGAGATCCTCTTCGATGCAGTCTAACTCGTCCGAGATGGTGTCCACCACGTCTTCGAGATCGGAAACGGTCTCAGCGACGTCGGAGAGCATGTCGACGATGGCCGCGATCATCTTGCCTTCGTCCTTTTCGGTGTCGAGCTTCAGGCCGTCCATCAGGCCCTTGAGATACGCGGATTTTTCGGAAAGCGTCATAGTTGAACTCCTTTCAGCTGTCGGGCTTTAGCCCTTTGCACGGCCCAGATATTCGCCCGTACGGGTGTCAATCTGGATCTTGTCGCCCTCGTTGATGAACAGAGGAACCTTGATCTCCGCGCCGGTTTCGACGGTCGCGGGCTTGGTGACGTTGGTGGCGGTGTCGCCCTTGACGCCGGGGTCGGCCTTGGTGACGACGAGCTCGACAAAGTTCGGCGTCTCAATGCCGAAAACGTTGCCCTTGTAGCTCAGAAGCTTGCAGGGGGTGTTTTCCTTGATGAAGCGGAAGGAGCTGTCGAGGGTGTCCTTGCTCAGGGGGATGGTGTCGTAGGTCTCGAGGTCCATGAAGTAGTACAGATCGCCGTCGTTGTAGCTGTACTCATAGTCCTTGCGCTCGATGAACGCTTCTTCAAACTTCGCGGTGGGGTTGAACGACGTTTCGGTCACGGCGCCGGTCACGATGTTCTTCATCTTCGTGCGCACGAAGGCCGCGCCCTTGCCGGGCTTGACATGCTGGAACTCAACGACCTGCATGATCTTGCCGTCCATCTCAAAGGTTTTACCGTTTCTGAAATCACCAGCGGTAATGGTTGCCATAATCCTGTTTCCTCCAATATGTGTAAGTCTAAACTACAATGCAATAGCTTGTTTAATTTTACAACACGACGCTGTATTTTTCAAGCGGCTATCACAAAATAATCAAATTTTTCGGGCTCTTTGTGAGCACCTCGCAGCCATCCTTCGTCAGGACGGTCACGTCTTCGATTCTTACGCCGAATTTGCCCGGCAGATAGATGCCCGGCTCTGCCGAAACGACGGCTCCGACGGGCATGGGCTTGTCGTTTCTGGTGTTGGCGTTGGGGGCCTCGTGAATGAGAATGCCGAGGCTGTGGCCGTAGCCGTGGCCGAAATACTCGCCGTAGCCCGCGTCCGTGATGACCTTTCTTGCCGCGCCGTCCATGTCCTTACCGGCAACGCCTGCCTTTGTCGCGGCAATACCGGCCAGCTGCGCCTTGAGAACGGTCTTGTAGACCTTGTCCATCTCCTCGGTCACAAAGCCGAGCGCGACGGTTCTTGTCATGTCGGAGCAGTAGCCGTTGTAGATGCAGCCGAAGTCCATGGTGACGAAATCGCCGAACTGGAGCTGGCGGTCGCCGGGTACGCCGTGGGGCATGCTGGTGTTCGGGCCGGAGACGACGATGGGGTCAAAGGACAGGCCGTCCGCGCCGTTTTTGTAAAGCCGGTAAATAAGCTCCGCGCGAAGGTCCTTTTCGGTCATGCCCGCGCAGATGACCTTCTGCAGCTGGGTAAAGGTCAGGTCGGTGATCTCCTGCGCCTTGCGCATGAGCTCAATTTCCCACGGCTCCTTGCTGGCGCGGAAGGCGTCGATCTTGTCCTGCATCGGAACGAGAACGGCGTGCAGCGCGTGCTGGAACTCGAGGAAGGTCTTGTAGGTCATGTCGGCCTCTTCAAAGCCGAGCTTTTTGATCGTGTGCTCGCCGATGACCTCGTTGATGCGCTCGATTTCGCTCGAGCCGGGGTTTGTCATGCGGACGGTGAAGCCGGGAAGATTATTTTCGGCGGCCTCAATATAGCGGCTGTCGGTGAAATAATACGCGCCGTCCTTCGTGACGACCGCGACGCCCTCGGCAATGTTATACTGCGCAGCATACAGGCGGTTATACACGCTCGTCAGCAGCAGCGCGTCGACCTCGCCGCTTTTCAGCAAACTCTGGTACTTTTCAATGTTTTTCATGGTGTATTCTCCTTTTTCCCCATGCGATAAAGGGAAGCTCACACACGTGGCGCAGCTTCAGCCATATCGTATGATTATCGATTGCAGAAATGAGGACGGACGTAAGTCCCGCGCAGTTTGCGCCCAGAACGTCGGTGTAGATCTGATCGCCCACGAGCGCGGCCTGGGATGGCTTCAGATCAAATCGCGCGAGGCATTCGCGGATGCCCTTCTGAAACGGCTTTTTTGCGCGTGTGACGCAGTCCAGGCCGTATTTTTCGCAGAACGTCACCACGCGGGGCCGCTTGCTGTTGGACACGACGCAAAGGCGGATCTTGGACGACTGCATCGCCGAAAGCCACGTGCGCATTTTCTCCGTGGGCACGTCCGTTGTATACGGAACGATCGTGTTGTCAAAATCCATCATCAGAAACGTGACGCCCCGCGCTTGCAGCAGCTCCGGCGTCAGAGCTTCCAGCGACGGCAGAATGATGTCCGGTATGAGACAAAGCGACATAGATGACCTGCCAAACATAAAACTCGGCAGAATGTCTTCCGCCTGTAAACCGTAGCTATTATACCACGAAAGCCCCCGTTTTGTCTACATTTTCAGCCCACGGACACAAAAAGTTCACCGCCGAAAAAAAGTCACCCCGCCAAAGGCGAGGTGACTTCAAAACGCGTATGGTTGAGAGAAGGATCAATAGAACTTCTTTCTGTTCTTACGAGCAGCTTCAGACTTCTGCTTACGCTTCAGGCTGGGGCTGACATAATGCTCTCTCTTCTTGAC
>CAKUJL010000021.1 GCA_934661715.1 uncultured Oscillospiraceae bacterium
AAGGGCGTAACGACCGTGATCGTTACGGGCACCAACGGCAAGACCACGACCTCGCGCATGATCGAGCAGTCGTGGACAGACGCTGGAATTTCTTTCTTTGCCAACAAGTCCGGCGCAAATTTACTCAGCGGCGTGACGGCGGAGTTTGCGGTGCATTCGACGATGACCGGCAAGTGCCGGTACACGCACGCGCTCATTGAGTCCGACGAGGCGGCATTCAAGGCGATCTCAAAATTTGTCGACGCGAAGGCCGTCGTGGTGACGAACGTGTTCCGCGACCAGCTGGACCGCTACGGCGAGGTCACGCATACGCTGGACAACATCCGCATCGGTCTTGAGAACTCGAAAAACGCCACGCTGTGCGTCAACGCGGACGATTCGCTTTGTGCATCGCTTCACAACGTGCTGCCGAACCCGGTCATTTTCTTCGGCGTCGACACGCCCATCTACACAGAGCGTGTGGCTGAGCTCTCCGACGCGCCGTACTGCATCCGCTGCAAGCACGAGTACGTCTACGACTACGTGACCTATGGCCACCTGGGCGGCTACCGCTGCCCGAGCTGCGGATACGCAAGACCCCAGCCGCAGGTGCACGTGACGAAGGTCCTCAAGACCGACGACGAGCACTCCGAGGTCATCTTTGAGGAAAACGGCAGGCAGTATCCGGCCAATATCCACCTTCCCGGCGGATACAACATCTATAACGCCTGTGCATGTATGGCGGCAGCAAGCGTTATGGGTATCGATATGGCCGTGGCGGCAAAGTCGCTCTCGAGCTTCACGTGCGGCTTCGGGCGCATGGAAAAGTTCCAGATAAACGATGTGGACGTGCGCATGATCCTGATCAAAAACCCCGCGGGCTGCAATCAGGTTCTGAACTTCCTCACGCAGCGGACCGAGCCCTTCGTTTTTGCCGCGTGTCTCAATGACCGGGCGCAGGACGGCAAGGACGTCAGCTGGATCTGGGACGTGGACTTTGAGCGGCTGATCGCGATGGAAGGTGTGCTGTCTGACATTTACGTCTCCGGCGTGCGGGCGGACGACATGGCGCTGCGCTTTTTGTACGCGGGCTTCCCGAAAGAGCGCATCCATGTCCAGAAGGACTACGGCGCTCTCATGGAAGAGGCGACGAGCGAGAAGCTTCCGGTCTTTGTCATGCCGACGTATACCGCGATGCTGGCCCTGCGCGGCACGATCGCCAAGCGCTACGGCTACAAGGAATTCTGGCAGTAAGGGGGAAGAAGCGTGGAACTGAACATCTGTCATCTTTACCCCGACATTCTGAATCTCTACGGCGACCGGGGCAATATCCTCTGCATGAAAAAGCGGCTCGAATGGCGCGGGATCGGCGTGAATGTCGACGAGGTCTCCATCGGGCAGAAGCTGGACGCGAAAAAATACGATCTTCTGTTCATCGGCGGCGGTCAGGATTTTGAGCAGGAGGTCCTGCTTCCCGATCTGCGCGGGGAAAAGACCACGGAATTGAAGGCGGCCATCGAAGACGGCCTTCCCGTGCTTGCCATCTGCGGCGGCTATCAGATGCTGGGGCAGTATTATAAGACCTGGGACGGCGTGCAGTGTGACTTTACCGGTGCGATCGATGTCTATACTGTAGGCTCGAAGCAGCGCATGATCGGAAACTACATGTTCACCTGCGAAGAGCTCGGCTGTGAGGTCGTCGGCTTCGAGAACCACTCCGGCAAAACGTATCTCGGCGATGGCGTCAGGCCCGTCGGCAAGGTGCTGGCCGGCTACGGCAACAACGGCGAGGACGGACTCGAGGGCGCACGCTACAAAAACGTCTTCGCGACCTACTCGCACGGAAGCCTGCTTCCCAAAAACCCGCAGATCGCGGACTTTGTGCTGAAAACCGCGCTCGAGCGCAAATACGGCGCGTTGGAGCTGAAGCCTCTGGATGATACGTTAGAAATCGCCGCGCACGCGTATATGAAAAAACGGCTGACCGAAAAATAACGCGCAGAAGCTGTGAAATGACGCGTAGGGGCGGACGACTCTGTCCGCCCGGCAGAAAAGTGTTCAAAACGCGAAAAACTACGGCGAATTCGTAACTTCCCTAGGGCGGACAGAGTCGTCCGCCCCTACAGAGGTTCATTGTTCCTGTACCAACGGTTTAGCATTCGCGAATCGCGAGCTTCATCGACAGCTCTTTCAGGAAATCGGAGTCTTCGAAAACGCTGAGCGCTTCGATGGACTTCTGCGTTTCCTTTTCGATGAGCTTCGAGCACGCGCCGACGCCGTAGAGACGCACGAAGGTGTTCTTGTTTTCGTCCATGCCGGTGTTTTTGCCCATCTTGCCGGAATCGCCGAGGACGTCCAGCATATCGTCTCTCGTCTGAAACGCAAGGCCGAGGGCTTCGGCGTACCGGTCGGCAGCTTCCAGCTGCTCGTCAGACCCGCCCGCGGCGATCACGCCGAGTCTACAGGCAGCGGAAATGAGCGCTCCGGTTTTGAGCCGGTGCACGGTGTAAATTTCGTCCTCCGTCAGAACGAGCTGCTCTCCCGCAAGGTCCAGCACCTGCCCGCCGACCATGCCGCATTCTCCTGCGCACGAGGAAAGAAGCGAAACAGCCTTTACAATGCGCTCAGAGGGCAGATCCGCTTTTGCCAGCTCCCCAAACGCAGCAGTCAGCAGTGCGTCTCCTGCCAGCACGGCATTGGCCTCGCCGAAGACCTTGTGGTTTGTGAGACGGCCCCGGCGGTAATCGTCGTTGTCCATGCAGGGAAGATCGTCGTGGATGAGGCTGTAGGTATGCACCATCTCGATCGCCGCGGCAAAGGGCAGCGCCTTTTCCATCTCCCCGTCGCAGACCCGGCAGAATTCCAGCACCAGGATCGGCCGGATGCGCTTGCCGCCAGCAAGCAGACTGTAGCGCATGGCGTCAAAAAGCTGCTTCTGCGGCGCGTCGTCCGTAAAGAGCGTTTGCAGGTAATCTTCGACCTTCAGCCGGTAGCTTTCCATCACGTCCTTAAACATCATCGCGTTCATACTCCGTTTCTGCCGGTGTGCCGTCGGCGGTTTTCATGAGCTTGACGACCTCGAGCTCTGCCTTGTCCAGCAGCTTCGAGCACGTGTCGACAAGGCCGGTTCCCTCCTGAAAGAGCTTGAGCGCGTCCTCCAGTGGGACGTTCCCCTGCTCCAATTGCCGGACGATCTCGTCCAGCCGCGTGATCGACTGCTCAAAGCTCTGTGATTTTTTCGCCATCTTGTTCCTCCCGAATTGCCGTCACGGAAGCGCTGAGGCTCCCCTGATGAAGTTTTATGTCAACTCTATCCCCGATCGTCACCTGCTCCGCCCGCTGCACCACGTGGCCGTCCGCGTCGATGACCAGACTGTAGCCGCGCGAGAGCACCTTCAGTGGACTGAGCGCGTCGAGCTTTGCCGTCAGGCGCACGAAACGCTGCTTCTGCCCGGTGAAATTGCGCTGCGCCGCCGCGGTGAGCTTCTGCGCGGTGTGATCGAGGAGCATCCGTCTTTCGTTTACATAATTGATTGGACTCTGCAAAACCTTGCGGCTTTTGAGACTCTCGAGCGTTTTTCGCTCCAGCTTCAGCTGCTTCTGCATCGCCTGCGCCATGCGCTTTCGCGCGGTGAGAAGATAGGTTCGCAGGTCGTTCTGGTCGGGCGCGACGAGCTCTGCCGCGTTCGAAGGTGTGGCCGCACGCACGTCCGCCACAAAGTCGGAGATCGTCACGTCCGGCTCGTGGCCGACCGCGCTCACGACGGGAATTTCGGAGGCGAAAATGGCTCTTGCCACGCGCTCGTCGTTAAAGGCCCAGAGGTCTTCCATCGAGCCGCCGCCGCGGCCTGTGATGATGACGTCCGCGACCTTATACTTGTTCGCGTACCGGATGGCCCCGGCAATTTCCGCGGGAGCCTCCGCACCCTGCACGCGCACGGGTAAAATCACGACCTTGCTCAGGGGATACCGCTTTCCGAGGATGCGCAGCATGTCCATGATCGCCGCGCCGGCGCCGGAGGTGATGATCGCAATTCGATGCGGAAACGGCGGCAGCCGCTTTTTGTGCTGCGGGTCGAAAAGACCATCTGCGGACAGCTTCGCCTTCAGCTGCTCAAACGCGACATAGAGGTCTCCCACGCCGTCGGGCGTTAAGTCGGTGCAGTAGAGCTGATACGCGCCGTCTCGCGGGAAGACCGTGATTCTGCCCAGCGCGAGCACCTTCATGCCGTTTTCCGGCCGGAAGCGAAGGCGCGACGCACTCGAGCGGAACATCACGCAGCGAAGCGCCCCCGCCTCGTCTTTCAGGGTAAAATAGTGGTGCCCCGAGGGGTAGATCTTGTAGTTGCTGATCTCGCCGCGGATGCATAAATTGTTGAGAAGCGCGTCGGTGTCCATGAGGTTTTTGATGTACTCGTTGACCTGCCCGACGCTGATGATCTGCCGCTCCATGTTATCCCTCCTGCATCCACGTCAGAACGGCGATGCCCATCGCGTTGTCCGTCGAAAATTCGGGCGGCGAGAAGACCGCCTCAAAGCCCTGTGCGCTTTGTCTTAGCTGCGCGTTCGACGCCACGCCGCCGGAAAATACCACCGGAAAGCCGGGGTACTGTTTCAGCGCTTCGCGCGTCACGGCCAGAATGCACGATACGACGCAGTTGAGGACGTATTTTGCCGTGTCGGCGGGGTTTTTCGACGCGTCATAAAACGCGTGCATCTTGTTTTCCAACCCGGAGAACGAAAACTCCAGACCGTTCAGCTTGACCTTGAAGCGCTCGCGGCAATCCGATTCGCGGCTCAACCGGTCAATTTCCTTTCCCGCCGGAAAGCGAAGGCCCAGCGTAAGGCCCGTCCGGTCGATGAGCTGCCCGGCGGAAATGTCCTGCGTGCCGCCGATTTTTTCGGCGTTGACGGTTTTATTCCCCGGCGTGACGAGCAGAAGCTCGGTCGTGCCGCCCGATAAGTGCCAGGCCAGGTGCGGCCGCTGCATCAGGTCCATGCGTTCTGCCGACCAGCACGCCGCGGCAATGTGGCCCTGCTGGTGCGAAAACGCATAAAACGGCACGTCCAGCAGCTTCGCAAAATTCTGCGCCTGACTTAGCCCTGCCAGAAAGCACGGCATGTAAGAGCCCTCGACGGCTCTGGGTCTTGTCGATGCGCCGACGGCCCTTATTTCCTCGCGCGAAATTTCCGCAAACAGCCGCTCGACGAGCTCGGGAAGGCGCTTGACGTGCAGAAACAGCGCGTCCGCCTGCCGCAGACCGAGCTGGCCCTCTTGAACATCCAAAAGACGTGAGCAGTTTTTACCGCTCACGCCGTTGAATGCAGCTACGGATGTGGTGTAGTTGCTGGTGTCCAGCCCCAGAACCATCATTGCGAAAGGCCCTCGCGGGCAAATTTCCCGAGAATGCCGTTGACAAAGGACACCACGTCCTCGTCTTCATATTTTCTTGTCAGCTCGACGGCCTCGCTGATGGCCGCAGCCGTGGGAACGTCGGCTTCGTGCTCGCACTCGTACATCGCGACCTCCATGACCGCGACGGCGACCTTCGAAATGCGCGATAAGCTCCAGCCGACCGCGTTTTTCTCGATGAAGCCGGCAAGCTTTTCGCGCTCGCGCTCCACGCCGTGGACGACACCGGCCAGATACTCCGCCTGCTTGCCGGACGGACGCTCGGCGTAAATTTCGGTCTCGGAGGCCAGCGTCGGATAGTAGTCCGGGTCCATCAGCAGGTTCATCGCCTCGTCGGCGGTGATGCCGTTAAAGTTCATTTCATAGACAAGGTGGCAGGCAATTTCCCGCGCGTTCGATCTGGTCATCACAGTTCTCCCCCGCCGCGTGCTTCGGGCGGTTTTCTTTCAAAATTGGCTATTATTATACACGAGATTGCAGCAGAAATAAACCCTTTGTCACACCGGCAAAGGGTTTATTTGCTCATTTTTTGGTCTCTTTCGGAAGCGCGATGCCGCAGATGGTGACGTTGACCTCCGCGACGGTGAGGCCCGTGACAGACTCGACGCTCGTTTTGACGTTTTCCTGCACGTTTTTGGCAAGCTCAAAAATGTTCTGGCCGAAGCGCGAGACGACGTCGCAGTCGATTTTGAGCGCACCGTCTTCCGTACTGGAAAGGCGCACGCCCTTCGAGAGCGTCTTCATGCCGAGCATTTCGGCGATATCCGTTCCGATGGAGCTGGAAAGCCCGCACACACCCTCGACCTCGAGCACGGCCATGCCGGTCACGGACGCGACGACGTCTTCAGAGATCTGAATGGTGCCGTTTTCCATCTCCTGCGTAAAGTATTCTTTGTTTTCAGCCATCGTAATACCTCCGGGTTTCGGTGCTTATGCGAACATTGTACCACAAACTGCCGGAATTTCAACCTGTTTTTACGGCTGCTTGACCTCGATGACGCGAATTTGCGAAAGATCAGCGTCCGTCTGGCTCGTTACAACGTCCGAAATGAGGGCGACGTCCGCTGTCGAGAGCCCTTCGGCGGGCGCGGAGACCGCGACGGAGATGGTGTCGTCGGCGATGTACGTCACGCAGTCGGTAAAGCCCTTCGCGATGATGAGGCTTTCGATCTGCGCCTCGCTCAAGGCCGTTCCCACAATGCGATTCAGCGTCTGCGAGGCGGTATCTCCGACGGCGGTCCCTTCATCGTAGGCGATCGTCTCTTCGAGTAAATTTACCGCACTGTCGCGCGAGGCCTGCCGCGAAAGGCGCACCTGCGCAAAGTAGTCCTCCGCGCTCGTGTTTCCCACGTCCAGAGAAACGGGCTCCGCCGCGTCCTCCAATTGCAGCGTCGTATCCCCCATCACCTGCTCGGCGTTCAGCGTGTCCGTTAAGTCCTGCGGCTTTTGCTTCTGGTTATACGACCAGTTGAGATACACGCCCGCGCAGATGAAAAGAAGCACCGTCGCAAGCACCGCGTTTCGTTTCCAGATTTTCATGTTTTGCATCCTCCTATTGCCGTTTCATTTTGATGACACTGATTTTATCGCTTCCAAGCCCCGTGAGGGCGGAAACCGCTTCGATGACCGCCAGGCGCACGCTGGCACGCTGGGCGCCGTCGCAGACAATGACGGCCCCGCGCCACGGCGGCTTGACGGTTTTGACGGCGACGGGCGTTTTCTGAGACGACTGCCCCGTGGAAAAGACCGTCGTCTCCTCGCGCGTATCCTGGGACTGCCGTGTGTCGGTCTGAAAAACCAGCGTCTCGCTTTCCCCGCACGTGAGCATCACCTCCACGCGGCCAACGCCCTCGACCGATTGCAGGAGCGTTCTGAGCCGCGCCTCGTCATCCTGCGTCTGCGTTTCGAAAGATGCCGTCTGCGCGTCAGCCGCCTCCGTTTTTCTTTCGCCGGACGGCCACGCAAGCAGCACCGCGCCGAGCGCCAGCAGCAGCGCTGGAATTTTCCACTGCGCAAAAAGCCGTTTTGCACGCTCCGCGCCGTTTCTGAGCCTCTTTTTCATTCGTTCGTCCAAAGCTGCCGCTCCTTTCCGATGGCGAGGTTTTCTTCGATGTACGCGGTGAGCGCCTGCCGCTGCGAGGGTGTGCAGGGGCCGTTGATGTGGACCGCGGACGGATAGGGACAGCCGTCCTTCGTTTCGACCGTGACCGAAACCTCTATGTCAAGGCCAAGCTCGTTTGCTTTGTCCCATATATATGTCTGCGTTTTTTCCTTTATGATGGCGAGAAGCGCTTCGCGGTTTCGAATTTCCACGCCGGTTTTCGCCTCCTCCGCCGCGATCTGCACTTTGGAAAGCTGCGCGGCAAAATCGGGAAGCTCCCACCTTGCAAGCGGGCTCAGCGCCGTCATCGCCAGAAACACGCCGCAGAGCATGGACACCACGCGCTCCATTTTTCCTTTTGGCACAAGGCTTTTCACCAACGCGCACAAAAGCGCCGCCGCGGCCAGAGAAAACAGATACTGCCGTAATCCCTCCATCAATGCACCACCGCCTGTAAAAAGCACGAAGCCGAAATGATACCCATCCAGATCGCACTGCACGCGATCGCCAGCATATAGCCCATCGCTGTCGAAAGGTGCGACAAAAGCGCCGCGTGCGGCCCGCACACCGCGTCCACACTGACCGCGCCCGCGACCTTCAAGACCAGATAAAATGCCGCCAGCTGCAAAAAAGGCGCCGCCGCGATGGCCAGAACCGCCAGCATCCCAAATATCCCGACGGCGCTTCGGATGAGTCCGGCTCCTGCCAGTAAAGACTCCGACGCGTCCGACAAGATTGAGCCCACCACCGGCACCATCCCCGAAAACGCGGCCTGCGCCGCCTTCACCGCCGCAGCGTCGGCAGGCGCGGAAAGAATCCTTGTGAGAGACAAATACGCCGTGAAGGCCGCGCAGACACCCTTGATAAGAAGCGACACAACCCACCCCACAAGCTCGCGCACCTTGCCGAGTCCCGCGCTTTCACACGCGCTTTCCGCCGCCGAGAGCAGAATGTACACATAGACGAGTGGGATAAGAAGCGTGCTCGAGAGCCTCGTCAGAACGCTCATCGCAACCGAGCCTCCCGCCAAAAGCGCTCCCGCGCTCACGCTCCCGCCGGAGGCTGCAAGGCTGGTTGACAAAACCGGCAGCAGAAGCGTCGTAAAATCCGAAATTTTCTGCACCGTTTCCCGCGCAAGGCCGATCATCGCGTGCACGTCCTTCGTGCAGAGCGCCGTGATGGCGAACGCACCGGCCAGAATCGCCGGAAGCCGCAGAGCGCCGTCTCTCGCACTCGCGGCAAAGCCGCACAAAATCCCCGCCGCGAGCAGCTTCCCGCCCGAAAGAATCGCCGCGCGAAAGCCCGATTGCGACCGCGTGAGGGCGGTTTTCAGGATGTTCAGAAGCGTTTTTCCGAAATCGCCGCCGGAGGTGGGGCTCGCGTCTGCAAGCGCCTCGCGCGTTTCGGCATCGAGCGATTCCTCCAGCGCCTGCGCCCCAAAGTCCGTGGGAAGCCCGGCCGCTTCGTCCGCGGCCAGAACCGGAACGGCTAGGAGAAGCGCCACAAAAAGCGCAAGAAGCAGTTTTCTCATCCGCCGCCTCCCAGCTCCTGCAACAGCTCTAAAAGCATCGTCGCCAGCGGAAGCCCCGCGCAGAGGCACAGCACCGTCCCGCACAGCTCGACCATTTTTCCCAGCGCCCCCTGTCCCGCGTCCTGACAAAACGCCGCCGCGATCTGCCCCAGAAGCGCGATAGCTACAGTCTTGAGAAGCGGCGAAAAGACCGCGGAAGACAGCCCCGTAAAGGAAAGCAGCTCCTCGAAAAAATCCAGCACCGGAGAAAATAGCTCCATCGCCGCCATCGCCGCGCCGATCGCGCAGAGGATCGACACGGCAAGCGAGATCGCCACTTCGTGCGGCTTTAATACCGCGCACAACAGCGCACACACGACGCTGCACGCCGTCAGCTTCACATACGCGTCCATCGCTAAAACCGAAAGAGCGTCTTGACAAGGTCAAAAAGCGCCGCGATGCGCTGCACGACGATCATCAGAACGACCACGAGCCCCGCAAGAGACGTCATCGTCGCCTGTTCCTCGCGCCCCGAGCGCACGAGCACCTGATTGAGAATGGACACAATGATGCCGACGGCGGCAATTTTGAAGATCAGATCAATTTCCATCGTTACAATAAAATGACGGCCAGCGCCAGTCCCGCGCACACGCCGATGGTTCCATAGCTTCGCATTCTTGCCTGCTTTTGCGCCTGCACAGAAAGAAGCTCCCTTGTGACGGCCCCCTTCGCCTGTTCGATGGCGGCCAGCTGCCGCTCGAGCTCCAGCCGCCCGAGTCCGGAGGCCAGCGCGTAGAGGGCCTGCACCGCCTGTTCTCCGGGCCGGAAATTTGAAGACGCCGCAAAGCCCCGCTTGAAAGCGACCGGCACCGTGCAGCCCGGCGGCGTGGTGAGCGCCATTCCGGCGGTCCTGAAAAAGAGCGAAACATCCTTCTGTCCGGAAGAACCCAGCAGCAGGAAAAGCTCCGGAAGCGGTGTGAGCCGCGCCGACATTTCGCCCTGCATGGTCTCCAGCGCCCAGACGAGCGCGTCCAACTGCGTACACTGGAGTTTCACGTTCCTCGCAAAGCCGAAGCCCACCGCGCCAGCCGCCAGCGCCACAAAGCCCGCGCCAAGAAGCCGTATCATGCGCCCACCTCCTCGACCGTAAAGGACCTGTCCGACTGCAAGACGAACGCCGTCTTGAAAATTTCCAGCGACAAAAGCGCCCGGTATAAGGGCCTTGCGTGCAGCTCCGAAATTGACTGCGCGTGCGCCGTGGCAAGGAGCTTCACGCCGCAGTAGCTGATTTGCTCCATCGCCGCAATGTCGCACTGCGCGGTAATTTCGTCCGCCGCGATCCACTGCGGGTCCATTGCGCGAAGAAGGAGCATCATGCCGGATGCCTTATTGAGGTTCGAGAGCACGTCCGTCTGCGGCCCGAGGTCAAACTGCGCCGCGCCGCCGCACATTGCCGCAATTTCGCCGCGCTCATCCGAGACGCAAACGCGCTGCCCGCTTTGAGAAAGTGCCCTGACACATGCGCGAAGAAGCGTCGTCTTGCCGCTTCCCGGCGGGCCCAGAATGAGGCTAGACGAAGACAGGTGCGGCAGAAGAAGCTTCTCGTCCACCCGGACATCGCGTGCCAGCCGGATACAAAGAGAGCTCACCGCGGAAAAGCCCGCCATCGCGCCGCCTTTCTGCACGGCCTCCCCGCACACGCCCACGCGGTGCCCGCCCGGAAGCGTCACAAAGCCCTGCCGCAGCGCGTCCATGCACGCGTAAAGAGAATTTCCCGTCGCCCGGCGCAAAATCTCGGAAAGCTCGTCCTGCCGCACGAGACCGGAAAGCCGCTGCTCCTTCCCCTCCACGAGAAGCGCCGGAGCCTGTCCGGCACGAAGCCGCAGCTCGGACACCTTTGATAGATCCAGCCCCCGCAGCCGCGGCGGCAGCACGTCCAAAACGCCAGCAAACGCTTCCATCTGCATCCCTCCCACCACAGTCTATTGCGCCGGACGGGAGAATATGCGGGAGAAGATTTTGCGTTATCTGCCTACCGTTTTTGTCGGTTTTTGCTCTTGCAAGCAGGCTCCGTTTCCGCTATACTGTATCGTACAGAATATTTATCATTCGAGGAAAAACCATGACACTGAACGAATTTTTTGCCGCGCACCAGAAGGCGGCGCTCGGCTTTTCCGGCGGGGTCGACTCGTCGTATCTTCTTTATGCAGGCTTACAGGCCGGCGCGGACATCCGGCCCTATTTCATCAAGACCGCGTTCCAGCCCGCCTTTGAGCTGGAGGACGCAAAAAAGCTCTGTGCGCAGCTGGGCGCTGACCTTCACGTGCTCGAGCTTGACGCGCTGCAAAACGAAAACGTCGCGCAAAATCCCGAAAACCGCTGCTATTACTGCAAGACGATGCTCTTTGGCACTTTGCAGAAACAGGCGCTCTTAGATGGCTATACCGTCCTGCTCGACGGCACGAACGCGTCGGACGACGCCTCCGACCGGCCCGGCATGAAGGCCCTTACAGAGCTTTCCGTCCTGTCTCCGCTTCGCCTGTGCGGCCTTACCAAGCCGCAGATTCGGGAGCTCTCTCTTAAGGCGCAGCTTTTCACCTGGGACAAGCCCGCCTACGCCTGTCTTGCCACGCGCGTTCCGGCCGGGCAGCCCATTACGCCGGAGCTTCTACAAAAAGTCGAGGGCGCGGAAGGGGCGCTTTTCGCGCTCGGGTTTACGGATTTTCGCGTGCGCATCTTCCACGGCGCGGCGCGTGTGCAGCTCAAGCCCTCGCAGATGCAGCAGGCGCTCACGAGAAGAGCCGAAATTCTCGAAAATCTTCGTCCCTATTTTGACGCGGTCCTTCTGGACCTTGACGGGAGGTAAGCATGGAACAGTTGGAGATCAAAAAGCTCCTGCAGGCCGTCGCGGCGGGCGAAACGTCGGTCGACAGCGCTCTTTTGCAGCTCAAGGAAGCCCCCTTTGAAGATCTCGGCTTTGCAAAACTCGACCATCACCGGGCGCTCAGGCAGGGCGCGGCCGAGGTCATCTACGGCGCGGGAAAAACGCCCGAACAGATCCTCAAAATCGCGCGGGCGATGCTCCATCACGGCCAGAAGACCGTTCTGATCACGCGCCTGTCGCAGGAGGCGGCGGACTTTCTTTCCCCGCAGCTGCCCCTTACGTATCACGCGCTCGGGCGTGTCGGCATCGCGGGCACGATGCCAGAGCCCTCTGGCCGCGGCAAGATCGTCATTGCCACCGGCGGCACAAGCGACCAGCCCGTTGCAGAAGAGGCGGCTCTCACCGCAGAAGCGCTCGGAAACGAGGTCGTGCGGCTGTATGATGTCGGCGTGGCGGGACTTCACCGGCTGCTGTCTCACACGGACGATGTGATGCAGGCGCAGGCAATCGTCGCCATTGCCGGTATGGAGGGCGCTTTGGCAAGCGTGATTGGAGGCCTGGCTGACTGTCCGGTGATCGCGGTTCCCACGAGCGTTGGCTATGGAGCCAGCTTCGGCGGCGTGGCGGCGCTTCTTGCGATGCTCAATTCCTGCGCCAGCGGCGTGAGCGTTGTGAACATCGATAATGGCTTCGGGGCGGGGTATCTCGCCAGCATGATAAATCATATTGGAGTATAGAATGAAGGTTTTATATCTGGACTGCTCGATGGGTGCGGCGGGCGATATGCTGATGGCGGCGCTTTTTGAGCTATTGGAGGGCAAACAGGCATTCCTTGAGAAAATGGCGGCGCTGCGCCTGCCGGGCATCGAAATTTCCGCAAAGCCCGCCGTTAAGTGCGGCATCACGGGCACGCATATGCAGGTTCTCGTGCGCGGCGAAGAGGAATCGGAAGTGATGCACGAGCACGCGCATGAACACGAGCACCACCATCACCACACGACGCTGCACGATATCGAGCACCTGCTCTCTCATCTGGAGCTGCCGCAGGCCGTTCGGGAAGATGCGCTGGCCGTCTACCGCCTGATCGCGGACGCCGAGTCGAAGGTGCATGGCCAGCCGGTCGATCAGATCCACTTCCACGAGGTCGGGACGCTCGACGCGCTGGCCGATGTCGTCGGCGTGTGTCTGCTGGTCCATTTGCTTGCACCCGAGAAAATTTACGCTTCGAATGTCCACGTCGGCTGCGGGCAGGTCAAGTGCGCCCACGGCATTTTGCCCGTTCCCG
>CAKUJL010000022.1 GCA_934661715.1 uncultured Oscillospiraceae bacterium
CCCTTGGCGCGAACAGCAGCCAAATGCTTTGGAATGTCGTCCTGCCCGACAGCGTTCCGGCAATTGTTGCCGGCATGAAGACCTCGCTCGGAAGCAGCTGGATGGCGGTTGTCGCCTCGGAGATGATTGTTGCCCGTAAGGGACTTGGCTTCATCATCCTTTCTGCTATGGAAAATCAGAATTTTACAATGGTTGTTGCGACCATGTTCTTTATCGCCGGCGGCTGTGCCATCTACAACTATATTTTTACTCAACTAGAAAGGGTGCTTTGTCCGTGGGAACATCTGAAAGAAAAATAATTCTGAAGAACATCTCGAAGTCCTTCGAAAACAAAAATACAAACACGCCTCTTCACGTTCTGGACAATGTCAGCCTTGATGTCTATGAGAATGAATTTCTGGTTCTGTTCGGACCGGGTCAGTGCGGCAAGACGGTTTTGCTCAACATTATGGCAGAGCTTCAGGCGCCGGACACCGGCGAGGTGATCTATACGGACAACCGCAAGGTTCACGGCGACATTGGCGTTGTGTTCCAGCAGTATGCGCTGTTCCCCTGGAAAACGGTCATTCAGAATGTTGAAATGAATCAGAAATTCAAGGGTATGAACAAGGCGGAGCGGCGTGAACAGGCGCAGCAGTATATTAAACTCGTCGGTCTGGAAGGCTTTGAGAACAAATATCCGGCCCAGTTATCGGGCGGTATGAAGCAGCGTGTGGGCATTGCGCGCGCCTACGCGACGAACTCGGACATCATTCTCATGGACGAGCCGTTCGGCGCACTCGACGCGCAGACGCGCTATCAGATGCAGGAGGAAATCCTCCGGATCTGGGAGCAGAAGAAGGTTACGATCGTCTTCATCACCAACAACGTCGAAGAAGCCGTCACGCTCGGCGACCGCATCGTCCTTCTGAGCAACAAGCCGTGCCGGGTTGTCGAAGAGTTCGTTCCCGATATGCCCCGGCCGCGCAACAACATGGACGCGCAGTTCCTGGCGCTGCGCAACGAGATTGCATCCAAGGTCGACTTGGCTCTGTAAGCGCAGACGCAACACACCAATTCAGCGGAGGTAACGCTTTATGAGCGAGGAAGTCAAAGTAAAGGTTCGTAACCTGACAAAAAAATTCGGCGATCTACTGGTTTTGGACAACGCCTCTTTTGACATCAAGAAAGGTGAGTTCGTCTGCATCGTCGGCCCGACCGGCTGCGGCAAAACAACGTTTCTGAACCTGCTGGTCAAGCTGATTGAGCCGACGTCCGGCGAGATTCTGATCGACGGCGAACCGGCCGACCCCAAAAAACATAACCTGAGCTTCGTGTTCCAGGAGCCGTCGGCGTTCCCGTGGCTGACCGTGGAAAAGAATCTGCGGTTCAATCTGGAAATCAAGCACTATCCCAAGGACGAAATCGACAAGCGCGTGGCGCGGATGTCCAAGATTCTGGGCCTCGACGACGTGCGTGCGTCCTACCCGCGCCAGCTTTCGGCCAGCGCCCAGCAGAGAATCGTCATCGGAAGAAGCTTCGCCATGTATCCAGACCTTCTTCTCATGGACGAGCCCTACGGCCAGATGGACATCAAGATGCGCTACTATCTGGAAGATGAGGTGCTCAAACTCTGGCGCGAGACCGGCGCGACGGTCATCTTCATCACCCACAACGTCGAAGAGGCCGTGTATCTGGCACAGCGCTGCCTGATCATGTCCCCGAAGCCGACGACCATCAAGGAAGAGGTCAACATCGACCTGCCGTATCCGAGAAACGTTGCAGACCCCGAGTTCGTCGCCTACCGCGAGCATATCACCGAGCAGATCAAGTGGTGGTAAGCCGATGGAGAAGCTGAAATTCGATCTGGTTTTTCAGGTTGCGCTGTGCGTCAGCGACCTCGACGCGATTCTGGAAAACTGGAAGAAGTACGTGGACTTTGACGAGACGACGCTCGTGCGCCGGTCGACGAAGGACGCGTTTGAGCGCGGCGGCTGGGAAGGGCACAATTATAATGAAAAGCCCTGCGTCTTTTTCCAGAAATACGCCCGCTTTACGCTCGGGAACATCGACTTTGAGATCATCGAGCCCGTGAGCAAGGAACCCGGAAACCCCTATTCGGACTTCCTGCTGCAAAACGGCGGCCGCAACGGCATTCACCACATCGGCGTGAAGTTGGCAAGTTCCGACGCGCTGCACGAGCAGATGCACGCGCTCGGCATTCCCGTCATGAACAAGTGCGAGATGGGCCCGGTGCTTTCAGACGGCACCAGAAAGGGCTGTGAGTTTTACGACCTGCGAGAGGTGCTCGGCATGATTGTCGAGTCGTGCAGCGTGGTCGTAGGGCCGCTGGCAGACGATCCGAGAGCCGGAAATCCCGCGGACTTTTCCGACGCGGCAAACGGCTGAGGCGAAAAGAGAAAAGAAAGAAATCGCCGGAGAGTACCCCCTCCGGCGATTTTCCGTTATCGGTTATTTTGCAAGCGCGGCGTCGATCCACTCAACAAAAGTGCTCTTCGGCGGATTGGACGTCAGGGGATAGAAATAGGTGTCCTCCGGCAAAGTCCACTGCGGCGACCATGTGGAGACGATCATATTTCCGTTTACAAAGCTCAGCGTTTCAAAATACGGCGTTTCCGTTTTGATAAACGGCTTCAGAACGCCGTCCAGACCGAACGACCAGACATTGCAGGTGTTCTTGCCGAGCAGATAGAATGTGCCGCGGTAGTGGCGCAGGGCGATGGATTGTTTGGCCTGCGGAATCTCAAAAAGAAGCTCCGGCTCGCCGCCCGCGAGGCGCAGGCGGTAGAACTTCGTGCCGTAGTCGTGGTTATCCCACGGGATAAAATAGCAGGAATTGTCCAGAAAGACGATCTCGTTGATGTGTCCGTCATAGACAAGCGACTGTGTTCCGGTTTCCAGATCGATGGCGTATACGCCGCTGGAGCTGTTTTCATAGCGAACAAAATACAGCTTCCCGCCAAAGCCATAGAGCTCGTCCGTATAGATCATTTCCCCGAAGCTCAGCGGTTTTCCGAGCGGCGTGGCCTTGCCATTTTCAATGCGGCTGATGCGGTACTGCCAGCTGTCCGAATTCACAGGCTGCGAGACCTGCTCGAGGACGTAAAGCTTGCCGTCGTAGATGGTATACAGCTCCAGACCGTATTTTCCGGTGTAAAGAGTCTCCGGTTCGCCGCCTTCTTTGGGAAGACGCATGACGCACTCATAATAGGCGCTGCCGGCTCCAAAATGCCGGGCCCGCATATAAACATATCCGTCAAAAAGCGCGACCTGATACGGCTCATATTCAGACGTCGTCCAGAGAACCTGCGCCTTGCCGTTTTTGTCGATGCGCAGAACGTCCGCTGTTCCGTTGCGGTCAACCGTGCAGTAGGTATACCCGTCCGCTGCCTCGTCCGCGACGCCGCCGGTGACGAAATTGCCGAGCGTATCGTCCGAAAGATTCTGCCGCGAATCATACGTCGTGCGCAGCGCGGGGTTCAAGAGCCGTGCAACCGTGACGGCAAGCTCCGCTCTTGTGGCGCGGCCCTCGGGGTCAAACTTACCGCCTTCCTTGCCAGACATGACGCCGCCGTGCGCGACCGTTTCGATCGCCGCGGTGAATTCCTCGGGAAGCGACGAAACGTCCGCCAGAGCGCCGTTATTCACGTCTCCGAGCGAGAAGCCCGTCTGCGCCAGAAGATACGCAAGCTCCTTGCGCGTCAGCGGGTTCAGAAGCGCCGCGCCCTCCGGACAGGTGGACGGCAGAAGCTTGTGGTCGACCGCATAGGAAAGCGCCGGGTCATACCAGCTCTCGCCTTCCTGCGCCTCTGCGATCGAGCCGCCTGCGTTCTGCGCGTGAAGCCTTGCGGCGATGGTGACGGCCTGCGCCCAGCTGACCGTCTGCGAGGGGGAGAACCGGCCGTTTCCGGTGCCGGTCATGATGCCGCCGTCAGCCACGGCCGAAACGCCCGAGGCGTACCAGCTGCCCGCCGGAACATCGGTAAATTCCGCGGCAAAGGCGGGTACAGCGAACGAGAGCACGACCGCGAGGGAAACGAGCAGCGAGAAGACGCGTTTTTTCATGGGAAAAATCCTCCGTTTCCTGTTTTTTTCTTTTCTAATTCCATCATACACCAGATGGTTTCTTCCTGCAAGTGGGATTTCAAAGAAAGTTCCAGCCGAAAGTTCCAGCCGCTGCCGCGCCGCTTGACAGAACGGCTTCTTGCCGGTATAATACTTACAATTTATACGCTTTTGAAAAGGGGGGCTTTTTCAGGATATGGATACCGACAGCGGCGACTATCCCAGTAACAAGTTGATCTGCCATCTGTTTTTGCGAGCATATCTGCGCCGCACGCTGCGGGGTAGACGTGCTTTTTTGCGTTTGTAGGGAGGGAACCGCTGATTCCCTCGTCAGCAGCCGATGAAATCAGAGCTTCCCTGGTGTTTTATGGCATGTAATTCAGATGACAGAAAAGGAGTAAAATAAATTGTCTACCACAACTTGTTTTGTGATCATGGCGGCGTGTTTACTGCTGTCCGCCTATTTTTCGGCGACGGAGACCGCGTTCTCCTCGGCCAACAGCACGAAGCTCAAAACGCTGGCGGAGAAGGGGAATCCCAAAGCCGCGCTCGCGTGTGCGCTTTTAGAGCAGTACGATAAGCTGCTTTCGACCATCCTGATCGGCAACAATATTGTCAATATCCTCATGGCCTCGATCGGCACGGTGCTCTTTGTGCGGCACTACGGGGACGTCGGCGCGACGATCTCGACGGTCGTGATCACCGTGGTCGTGCTGATTTTCGGCGAAATTTCGCCCAAGAGCGTTGCCAAGGACTGCGCGGAAGCCTTTGCGATGTTCTCCGCGCCCATTCTGCGGGTGTTCATCATCGCCCTGACGCCGCTCAATTTCCTGTTCTCGCTCTGGAAAAAGCTTCTGGCGAAGGTATTCCGCTTAAGCGGCGAGAGCAAAATGTCGCAGGAAGAGCTTCTGATGCTCGTCGACGAGGTCCAGCAGGACGGCAGCATCGACAAAAACGAGGGCGAGCTTCTCAAAAACGCGATCGACTTTTCCGAGCAGCAGGCGCAGGACATTCTCATCCACCGCGTCGATCTGGCCGCGCTTCCCATTACGGCCAGCCGCGAGGATGTGGCGGCGCTTTTCACGCAGACGAAGTATTCGCGCCTGCTCATCTATCAGGATTCGATCGACCATATCCTCGGCACGGTGCACCAGAAGGACTTTTACGTCGGCTGCGGCGTGACGGAAAAACCGCTCAAGGACATCATCGTTCCGCCGCTGTTCGTGCTGGAAAACGAGCCCATCAGCGGACTTCTCAAAAAGCTTCAGAAGGCGAAGACGCATGTGGCGGTCGTCGTGGACGAATACGGCGGCACGTGCGGCATCGTGACGATGGAGGACATTTTAGAGGAGCTCGTGGGCGAGATCTGGGACGAGCACGACGAGGTCGAGGTTTTCCTGCACAAGGCGGGGCCGGACACGTATCTGGTCGACGCGGGCATGGACTTTGAGGATTTCGCGGCGTTCTTCGGTCTGAAGGAGGAGTCCGAAATGGTCTCTGTCAGCGGCTGGGTCATGGAGCAGTTTGGCCGCGTGCCGGAAAACGGCGACCGGTTCACCTACGGCGTCCTTGACATTCTGGTCACACAGGTCGCAAACCACCGCGTCGAGCAAATCAAGGTCACGCAGCACGAGCCGTCCGAAACGCCGGACGCCGAACAGGAAAAAGCGCAGGTATAATTTGCATAGCAAAAGCCGGGATTGCCGAAAAGGCAGTCCCGGTTTTCTTTACAGGTAATGATATTTGTTTTTCTTCGCAAACAGGAACAGGAGCGAAATGAGCGTCGCGAAGACCTCGGCCACGGTGATGGCGTACCAGATGCCGTCGACGCCGATGATCGCCGGAAGAAGCAGAACAGACGAGGTCTGGAACACCAGCGTCCGCAAAAACGAAATGGCCGCGGAAATGAGGCCGTTTCCCAGCGCGGTAAAAAACGACGAGGCGAAAATATTGAACCCCGCGAACAAAAACGCGAAGGAGAAAAGCCGAAACGCATGACACGTGAGGGTATAGAGGCCCTCATCGTAGCCGACGAACAGCCTGGCCAGCGGCGAGGAAAGCACAAAGGCCAGCACCGTCAGCACCACGCCCGCGCCGACCATCAGCCGCACGGAGATGCGAAGAAGGTTTTTAAGCTCCGGGTGGTTCTGTGCGCCGTAGTGAAAGCCGACGATGGGGGCGCAGCCAATCGCGTAGCCGATGAAGATGGCCACAAAGATGAACTGCACGTACATTAAAACGCCGTAGGCCGAGACGCCGTCTTCGCCGAGGAATTTCAGCAGCTGGAAGTTGTAGATGATGCTGACGATCGAGGAAGAAATGTTGCTCATGAGCTCAGACGAGCCGTTCGCGCACGCGTTTGCAAGCACGCGAATCTCCAGCTTCGTGCGCACGAGGCGGAGTCTACTGGAATTTGGCCGGAGAAAATAGACGAGCGGGAACAGGCCTCCCACGCACTGACTGAGCCCCGTCGCGATCGCCGCGCCCGCAACGCCCCAATGGAAGCCCGCGATGAAAAGCGCGTCGAGCGCCATATTGGTAACGCCCGCGGCCACGGTTGCAAGAAGCCCCAGCTTCGGCTTTTCCGCCGCGATGAGAAAGCTCTGGAACACGTTTTGCAGCATGAACGCGCCCGTAAAGCCGACGACGATGCGCCCATAGAGCACGCAGCTCGGAAGCATGTCCTGCGTCGCGCCCAGAGCCAGCGCCACGGGCCGCATGAAGAGAAGGCCAAAAACGGTCAGTCCCGCGCCGACGAGCACAGTAAAGAGGATCATCATCGAAAAATAGCGGTTGGCCTTTTCCGCGTCGCCCTCGCCCATGACCTTTGAGACGAGCGCGGTGCCGCCGGTGCCGATCATAAAGCCGATGCCGCCGAGAACCATGATAAACGGCATGACGAGGTTGATGGCCGCAAAGGGCGTTTTTCCGGCAAAATTCGAGACGAACAGGCCGTCTACCACGCCGTAGATCGACGTGAAGATCATCATGACGATCGACGGCAGGACGAACCTGAGAAGCTTTCCGCAGGTAAAATGGTCAGAAAGCTGGATGGCTTTTTTCATAGACAATTCAAATCCCGCAAGCGCCGCGGGAAGCTCCTTTATTCAAAATTTGCGCCCGAACCGAGCCGCGCGGCAAAAAGCGTCCGGTACAGCTTCGTCAGGCGGAGGATCGCGGCGCGGTCTTCTTCTCCCATCGCCTGAAGCGAGGCGGCCTCGGCCTCCAGAACGGGGTCGACGTGGGTCTTGCAGAAGATATCTCCCACCTCGGTCACGAGGATCTGCTTGCTGCGCTGATCCGTTCCCGCGGAGAGCTGTAAAAGACCAGCGGACACGAGCTTTTTGAGCGCGGAGTTGACGGTCTGCTTCGGCTCCAAAAGAAACTCGCAGATATCGCTCTGCGTGAAGGCGGCCTTTTCAAAGCGCAGCGTGTATAAGATCCAGAACGCGCACTCGCCCAGCCCGCAGCGCCGCGCGGCAGAGCGGTACAGATCGTCGAGCGTTTTCATTTCCCGGTTGAAGGCGAGAAGCGCCTGATACGACGCGGAATCCATCGGCAAAACCCCTTTTCTCGATATGCGCAAGGGACAGTATAGTCCGATATCGGACGAAAGTCAAGCGGAAAATACGGATTTTAACAAAAAAACGGCGCACCGTCAGGTGCGCCGTTCGTGCGTGGGAAACTATTTTGCGATGTTCTGCATAAACCGCATGAGGATCGTAGCGGCCT
Organism: uncultured Oscillospiraceae bacterium; assembly: GCA_934661715.1. Taxonomy (GTDB): domain Bacteria; phylum Bacillota; class Clostridia; order Oscillospirales; family Oscillospiraceae; genus CAG-170. Next base: position 7,798 of record CAKUJL010000022.1, read on the forward strand.
GTGCGCGGGTGGCGGAGCCCTGCGGGTTGAGCCTGCCGCTCATGCCCGTGATGAGTCCTTCCGCGACAGCCCACTGCATGGCACCTAATGCGTAGCCGCTGACCGAGCCTGCGTCGGGGAAGTCCTTGAGAGAAGCGGACTTGCTCGTGTCATAGCCCTTGAGCTTGGCATAGCGGTAAAGGATCGTCGCCAGCTGCTCGCGGGTGATGACGCCCGGCATATTGCTGCCGTCGGAGATACCGTTGGCAATTGCCCACTTCTGGCCCTCGCCGTACCACGGGGTGCCGTTCGTGTTGACGCCCTCGCCGCGCGCGAGAATCGTGACGATCATGCCGCGGGTCGTCTCCGCGTTCGGGGAGAACTCGCTTGCCGACGTACCGTTCATGAGGCCGTTTTCTAACGCGTACTGCACCGCGTTATAGAACCAGTCGCTGCGCGAAACATCAACAAACTTCGAAGCGTCGATCGTAATTTCAGCTTTCGGCTTGTTCGGGGACTCGGTCTTGGCCGAGCTGCCGGACGAAGGACGCTCCTTGAAGTTGGGCGTCGCGGTCACGTTTTCGCCGTTCTTTCTCGCGTTGTCAAGCGCGGTGAGAAGCTCGTCCGTGAGTTTCGTATACGGGCCGCCGGGGAAGTCGGTTTCTCCAATTTTGAAGGTCCAGCCGGTGAAGATCATGCCGTCCTTGCTGGCTGCGGGAAGATTTTTGTTTACAAGGTCGGGCGTGAGCGTCGTGCTTTCGCCGCCAATCGTGATGGTGGCGTATCTCGCGTCAGCCATCAGCATGACGACCGAGAAGCTGCTCTGCTGCCAGGTCGCGATGGTCTCGCCGCCGACGATTTTGATCGTGGGCTTGATGTACTCGAAGCCACTGCCGTCGGAGAAAATGTGCTTGATGTAGAGATTTTCGGTCGACATGCCCGCGGGCAGCGGAATGCTGATCGTGACGGGGGCGTCTAGGTCCTTGTTGTCGATCGTCTTCGGCTCGGACGTGGCGGTGCTGACGACAGCGCCGCTTGCTTTATCCTTGACGGTGGTCGTGTAGGTGACCTTCGGGGTGATGTCGAGCGTCAGCGTCGTCTGCGTGCCGGTCGTCTCGATGTCGCGGACTTCGATCTCCAGAGACGGCTTGGCGGTGACTTCGACCTTCTGGCCTTCTGCCGGTGTGACCTTTGCCGCTTCCTTCATGCCGTCTTCGAGCAGCTTGTCGGAAGCTGCCCCGGCAAGACCCTCGGATTTCGTCTGCGAGGAGCTGCTGATCTTGCCGGCAGCTGCGGTGACCTCTGCCTGCTTCTCTTCCGGAAGGTTCTCCGGAACCTTGGCGGCGGGCTTTTCTTCCGTGACGGTGACCTCGACCGGCTTGACGCTCACACCGGAGGCGTCGATGCGGTAGGTGCTGCCGTTAATGGTGATGGTGTCGCCGTTTTTCACGCTCTGGCCGTTGACGGTGATCGCCTCACCCTCGTTTACAAAGCCGACCAGACGGATGGTGCTGCCGCTGACGACGGCGGAGACGGTGTCCGGCGTAACGGTCACACGAACCGCCGTGCCGCGCATCACCGTGACCTTGAGCCACGGGGAGACGATGTAAAGATCATCGTCCGCATCGCCGATTGCGCTCAGATAGTACGTACCGGCCTGCTCGAACGTGACGGCGCACATGCCGTTTTCGTCCGTCACGACCGCGGGCGCAAAGGCTGTCATATTACCGTTCTCATCGGCCTTCATGACCTGCACGCCTTCGCGTGCGTAGCTGCCATTCAGCGTGCCGTTGTTCAGGCGGTCCTGTCCCTTAAACGCGCCGGCAAAAGCAAACATATAACCGTTTACGCCGAGCGGGAAGCTCTCGCCTGCGGTGACGGTGATGGCATCGAGGCGGCTGCCGGACGCGTCCGTGAACCACGTGTAGTAGTCCATGTAGGAGCTGTCCTGATAGAAGAAGAATTCGACCGAGCCATTGGCCGAGACCGGTGCCTGATTGATCAGATAGCCGGTGTAGCCGTACTGGCCATATTCACCGCTGCGGTCGCAGGGGTATTCGCCGTCGACGGCGAAGCTGAAGTTGTCCGTCAGACCGGCGACCTTCGTCACCCAGCCGCTGCTGCTGACGCTGAGATACGCGTCCTTCGTTTCCTCGGTGAATTCCTCGCCGAAGAGCACTTCATGCACCTTCACCAGAACGTCCAGCGCGGAGACGCCGTCGGTGACCGCGTCCTCATAGCCGTAGCTCTCAGCCAGACCACTCGATACGCTGAGCTTCTTCGGAACCAGCATAAACGTGTTTTCCGCCTGCATGGAAGCGGTGACGGAGATCGTCTTTGCATCGCGCACGGTAACGGTGACGGTGTACGCCTTTGTCGTGCCGTCTTCCGCGGTCACGGTAAAGCTCCAGACATTGCCGCTGGCCGTCGGGGTTCCGACGCTTGCCGTGCTGTCTGCGGTCGTGATGGCGAAGCTGGAAGCCGAGACCTTCGTTCCGGCCGGAAGCGTGACGGTAAAGTTTCCGTCTTCGGTCTGCGCAGCCGCGACGTTTGCGACCTTCACGGAGGAAACGCCGGTATCGTCCGACTTGACCTCGCCGTACTGCACGGTGAGCGTGTAGGTGTGCTTGGCCGGGATGTCTCGGTCAGCCGCGCTGCTGTCTCCTGCGGTGTTGGATGTCGTATTCATGGTGGGCCAGCTCGGGTCGCCGCAGACGACGGTGATGACGCTGCCCGCTTCTACGGGAATGGGCTGCGTGCGGCGGTATTCCTTGCCGTCGGCCTGCGAGCCGAGATAGGCGCGGACCTGATAGTTCTTGTTGGCCGCCGTCGGGGTCAGCTTGACGGACGTTGTGCCTTCGGGAAGCGTCAGGGTATAGGTGGTAGTCGTGCCCGAGAACTTCGGGGTGAGCATGCCGCCGTGCGCTTTGAGCGACTTGAGCGAGGTATCGGTGCTGTCCCAGCTGCCGCCGAGGTCGGGGCCGCCGTTCAGCGTATACATGATGCGGATCTCATCGCCCGCGTCGAGATAGTTGTTTGCAAAGCCAAAGTTGTTCAGACCCTGATGGATGAACCAGTCGTTGAGCGTGATCATCCAGCCGGCGGAAGAAGCGCCCTGCATCTGGCTGAGGCTGTCGATGGAGGAGATGTAGTTATTCTCAATACCTTCGACCGTGTGCTCCGCCAGCGCCGCAGCGGTGCACGAGCCGATGGTCGACTCGCCCGTGAGCGGGACCCAGGTGTCGACAAGCGTGCCCTCCCAGGCTGCGCCCGCAGACTTTTTGTAGAGCGTGTTCTCAACCGTCACACGCACCAGCGGCGTAAAGCCGAGACCCTTGACATAGCCGAGATCGTCGCCGCCTCTGCTTGCATCGTCTTTGGTGTAGGAGAACGTCAGCGTGTAGCTGCCCGCTTCGAGCTGGCGGGAGAAATCGCCGGTGGTCGTGCCGCTGATGGCGTTTGCGATTTTTTCCGCGCTGCCGCCGTCGGGCCTCAGGGTGACGGTCATTTTGTCATAGCCATTTTCCGAGGAAACGCCGTAGCTGAAGCGGAGGATGGCCGGGAAGTTGAGCGTGAAGGTGAGGCTCGACTCGGAGGTCGATTTGTCCACGTCCACATTGGAGCTTTCAAAGCGGTTGTTTTTCGTGTTATAGACCCACGGATACGAGTCGTTATGGGCGACCGTGATGTCGCTGAGGCCGACCTCACGGTAGGAGACGTGGCTCAGAAGATCGTCTGTCCAGTCCTGATACGATTTGCCGCAGACGGCGCAGATGTAGGTCGTGTAGCCGATGTGGGCCTCGCCGGTGCCGTCCTTCGGGGTATGACCCTTGGCGGGAACGGTGTCGACCTTTGTTACCGAGCAGCCGGTTCTCTTGCAGGTGCGGGTGATCGTGCCGGTTTCGGTGCAGGTGGAGTCCTTCAGGACGCAGTTTGTGCAGCCGGTCGTGTCTTCACAGAAGTCGTGGCCGAGCGCCGCGGTGTACGTGGTGCGGTAGCTTGCGCCGCATTTCGAGCACGCGAGGGTAGTATAGCCCTTGGTAAGGCACTTGGCCGCGGTGACGGTGCCTTCGCCGTTTGCTTCATGGAACGTGACACCGGTCTGCCACGAGAGCGCCGGATAGCCGCCGCCGCAGACGGGCTTAAACGCGTCGGAAAGGTCCGCGTCCTTGAGATTATTTGCGCTGAGCGCTTCGGCGTTGTCGTCCTTGGTCAGCGTATCGAGATAATAGCACTTGCTGATCTCAACATGGGTTTTGTCCACAGTGCCGAAGACGGCTGCCGTGGCCGCTTCGCCGGTCGAGTAGCAGGAGGAAACGGTGAGCTTTGCTACTGTGCCGTTCCAGCTTACATAGCCCTTGACCTCGCCGCCGATGCCGCCGGAGGTGGAGCCGGTGATCTTGCCGGTGTTATAGCAGTTTTCAACGGTGATGCCGTAGCTGCTCCCGCCGAAGATGCCGCCGGCTTTGCTGCCTGTGGCGGTGACTGCGCCTGTGTTATAGCAGCCGGAAACAATCGAACCGTTGTCGACAAAGCTGCCGATGATGCCGCCGACGCTGGATGCGCCGGAGATAGCTGCATTGTTCACGCAGTTTTGGATTGTTGCTTTATAGGCGTAGCCCACGATACCGCCGACGTTATTGCCGGTCGAGGTGACCACGGCTTCGTTCACGCAGTTTTCGATCACAGAGCCGCTGCCGCTGGCATAGCCGACGATCGCGCCTGCGTTGCCGGTGCCGGAGACCGTGCCGCGGATGGTGAGATTCTGAATGTGCGAGTTCGAACCGGTCTGCGCAAACAGGCCAGCCGTAGCGTTCAGGCCGGTGATGGCGTGATTGTCGCCGTCGAGCACGATCTTTTTGCTGGAGGAGATGTTGAGCCACGGATATTTGCCGAGGTCAATGTCGGCGGTCAGCTTGCCGGAGACGTCCGCGGTCTTGCTCTGATTGACGAACCATGCGAGTTCCGCGCCGGTCGAGATCTGATAGACTCCAGATTCGTCCTTCTGGGGCTCGGTCTGGGTCTTGCCGTCCCACGCGCCGTCGGATGTGGTCTGGAGCTCGATGGTAAATTCGTTGGGGCCTGCTTCCGTCAGCGTGACGCTGCCGGTTTTGTATTCCACGCCGGAACCGTTGATGATGTAGCTGTATTCCTCGGCATAAGCCTTGAACGTGCCGTCTTCTGCGACGCTGAGCACATTCTTCTGCGCGTCGGTGAGCGTGACGGTGAGGTCCTTTCGGTCGATCGG
>CAKUJL010000023.1 GCA_934661715.1 uncultured Oscillospiraceae bacterium
TCCCGAAGGGACAAAGAGGGTAGGGACAGGTGGCCCCGCGAAGCGGGGGCGGATGAGGGACAGGGAGCAGTCACCATGTGTTTCGCAGTACGATAGTGCTCCCCGACCCTCATCCGCCTCCCTCCGGTCGGCACCTTCCCCCAGGGGAAGGCAAGGGTGCGTCCGGCTTCCAGCGCACCTGAACCGCGGAGGCGCGTGCAGAGCTAAGCGATCTCCGCGGCGGCCTGCACCGGAAATTCGCTGCTCGGCAGCAAGATCGTTGTAAACGAACCAAAATTCAACGCTGTCACAAACCAGCAAGAGAGTGCTCACGTAACCGTAAGCACTCTCTCATTTTCTCTGCACAAATTGTCGAGAACCCCAAGGATTTCAAAAGGGCCGCGGCCCTTTTGTTGCGCTGCGCCGCCGCGCAGCCACCCCCAAGCAACTTCTTCCCGGCGGCTCGACACGGCGCTTCTTTGCGCAGCTAAGAAGCGTGGGGTCGAATTTTATTCTGCCTGCTTTAAGTAGTCCGCCGACATATATGCGAACTGGTCGTTATAGACGATCTGGCACCAGCCGTTTTCGGTCTGGCCGCTGACGGCGACGGCGCTGCTCTCCAGCATCGTCATGAGGACATCGCCGTTTTTCGAGGGGGCCGAGCGGACGTTCACGTCGTTGTCGGTGACCATGCACGTGCCCATCGGCGTTACGTTACCGGCTTCCTCGGGCCACGCGGTTTCGTCGTCCTTCATCGGCATGACCTGATTGGAGGCCAGAATCGCCGCCACGGTGCACGCCTGCTTGGTGGTAAGCCGCGCGGTCTGGTCGCCCGACTGAACAGAAGCGGACCAGGTGTCGTCCTTCCACGTGACGTCCAGCATATAGTCCGCGCCGCTCATCGACGCCTTGTAGGGGAATTCGGTCTGCGTCGTGCCGGTCTTGTAGCCGGCGTTGATGAGGATCGTGCTGAGCGTGATGGCGTCGGTCTCGGCCAGCTCGACGGCCTCGGCGTTCTCTGCGTCAATTTTGCTGAGCTGGACACGGCTCGAAGGCTCGGGCTCTTCGGGGATGGTGCTCTTGATGGTAAACCACGAGCTGTCCTCGCTCTCTTCGAAGCTGAACTCGACCTCGCGGTTCGAGGCCTTGTCGGTCAGGATGAAGCCGGTATCGAGGGTGATCATGTTGTAAAGTCCGGACGCCTGATAGAACTCCTTGAAGGACTCCTGCATGGTCTTGTCCGCGTTTTTGCTGCCGCAGGCATAGGCCGTGTCGACGGAGAGCCGACTTCCCATGTTGTCGCGCAGGTAGCTGTCGGAGATCAGGTGCAGCGGCACAAGCAGCTCCATCGTCCCGTCCGGCAGCGCGGCCTCGCGGTGGCAGCCCATGAAGATATAGTAGTTCGAAATATTGGCCGGGTCCTTCTGATACAAACACCAGCTTTCCACGCCGGAACCGGTGTCGTGCGTGAAAAGAACGCTCGCGCCGTAGGAATTTTCAAAGCTGGCTGCCGTGACGTTTTCGTTATTCTTGGTGACGAGCTTGGACATCGCGGCAAGCTTCTTGGTCGTTTCAAACTGGTACCCGCCGTAGGACACAAAGTCCGCGCTGTTGAGCTCCGCCGAGACCGGCAGCGTCAGCTCACTCTGCGTGGAAAAGGCCTGCGCGGTGATGCCGCCGTCCTGATTTTTCTTCGAGCAGCTGGAAATAATGATGATCAGCACGACGGCAAGCAGAACCACCGCGCCGAGCAGCATCAGCATTCTCTGCCGCTGGCGTCTTCTTCTTTTCATCGATATTCCTCCATTCGTACAAGCTTATATGGAACAATGCGTTTGTACTTTTTATAGTTGCTCTGAGTATACCACACTTTTTTTCGCTTGGCAAATTGATTCCCGGAAAATTAAGATTTCCGCGCAAAAACCGTTCGACGCGTCTCGACTTTTTTCCGCGAACCTGCTATGATGGGGAAAACGATGCGACGAAAAAAGGAGGGCGTTATGCGCTACAAATGTCTGGTGCTCGACCACGACGACACGCTTGTCAACAGCACAGCCACGATCCACTTTCCCTGCTTCTGCGAATTTCTGAAGGAGGTCCGCCCGAACGCGAAGGCCTACACGCTCGAGGACTATTTCCGCAAAAACTTTGACCCCGGCATTCTCCCGTTTTTCACCGAAGAGATCGGCCTTTCTCCCGAAGAGCTCGACTATGAGTTCCGCTTCTGGCAGAGCTATGTAAAGCCGCGCGTGCCGAAGGTTTTCCCCGGTATGCGGGAAATTCTCGAGCGGCACAAGGCAAAAGGCGGCCTCATCACGGTCGTGTCTCACTCGATGCAGGACGCGATTTTGCGCGATTACCGGGAAAACGGCCTTCCCGCGCCCGACGCGGTCTACGGCTGGGATCTTCCGGCGGAAAAGCGAAAGCCCGAGCCGTGGGCGCTTTACGATATCATGGAGCGCTTTTCGCTCTCGGCAAGCGATCTTCTGATGCTCGATGATCTCAAGCCCGGCTACGATATGGCAAGAGCCGCGGGCGCCTCCTTTGCAGCCGCAGGCTGGGCCTACGACGTGCCGGAGATCGAGGCGTTCATGCGCAAAAACTGCGATTTTTATTGTAAGACGGTGCGAGATTTCGCCGCACTTTTGCAGGAGGCGTGATATGCGGGAAATTGATCTTGCCACATGGCCGCGGCGCGAGGTCTACGGCCTTTTTGCCGGCTGTGACTGGCCGTTTTATCAGGTTTCGTTTCCACTGGACGTGACGAGGCTTCGCACGTACACGAAAAAAGAGGGGCTGTCTTTTTACTACACGCTCTCGTGGCTTCTGACAAAGGCGATGGAGCGTCAGGAGGCCTTCTGTATCCGCATGCGCGAAGGCAAGCTGGTCGTTCTCGACGAGCTGATGCCGAGCTGCACGGTGCTCTCTCCCAGCGAAGAGGCGTTTCGCATCATTACGCTTCCGATGGGCGAAGCTCCAGCTGATTTTTCCCGCCGGGCAAGGAAGCTCGCCCAGACGCAGGCGGCGCTTTACGACGTAAAAACCGAAGGACGGGACGATCTGGTCTACTATTCGTGCCTGCCGTGGCTGCCGGTGCTGTCGCTTACCAATGAGCGCCACGTCGACCCGGACGACTGCATCCCCCGCGTCGGCTGGGGAAAATATCAGGAGCAGAACGGGAAAATCACGCTTCCGATTTGTCTGGAGGTAAACCACAAAACCGTCGACGGGCTTCATATCGGAAGACTCTATCAGACCGTGCAGGAAATGATCGACGCACTATAAGGTACATCCCGCACCCCCTTGCCTTCCCCTGGGGGAAGGTGCCGACCGGAGGGAGGCGGATGAGGGTCGGGGAGCACTATCGTACTGCAAAGCAAATGGTGACTGCTCCCTGTCCCTCATCCGACCCCGCTTCGCGGGGCCACCTTCCCCCAGGGGAAGGCAAGGGTGCGTCGGGCGACCAGCGCTCAATCCCCTCAGACGCCTTCGGCGCCGCTCCCCTTGCCGCAAGGGGAGCCTTTGGTGGGTGCGTCCGGCGACCAACACGGCCAACGCATCGGAATCATTTGACTTTTCCCTTTTTTGGGGTTAGAATAGAAAAAAACGAAGCAAAGGAGTGCATCTTTATGAGTGCATCTTGCAGCGGCAACTGCGACAGCTGCGGCGAAAGCTGCTCCAGCCGCGCCCCGGAGAGCCTGCTGGCTCCCGCAAACAAGCATTCCAACGTCAAGCATGTCATCGCCGTCGTGTCCGGCAAGGGCGGCGTCGGCAAATCGACCGTTACGTCCATGATGGCGGTCGCCATGAACAAGCTCGGCTACAAGACGGCCATTCTGGACGCCGATATCACGGGTCCTTCGATCCCGCAGGCGTTCGGCCTGCATGAGCCCGCGGTGGGCACGGACGACGGCATTCTTCCAGCGGTCACAAAAGACGGCATCAAGATCATGTCCATCAACCTCCTTCTTCCGCACGAGACAGACCCCGTCGTCTGGCGCGGCCCGGTGGTCGCCGGTGCGGTCAAGCAGTTCTGGACGGATGTGTGCTGGGGCGATGTGGACTATATGTTTGTCGATCTCCCGCCCGGAACCGGCGATGTGCCGCTGACGGTGTTCCAGTCGCTGCCCGTGGGCGGCGTCATCCTCGTCACGAGCCCGCAGAGCCTTGTTTCCATGATCGTGTCCAAAGCCGTGAACATGGCGAAGATGATGGACGTGCCGGTCTACGGCTTTGTCGAGAACTACAGCTATTTCGCATGTCCCGACTGCGGCAGGACGGTCGAAATTTTCGGCAAGAGCAAGCTCTCTGAGATCGCGCTGGAGTATAGCCTCCCAGTTCTTGCCCGCCTTCCCATCGATCCCGACACCGCGCGTCTTTGCGACGAGGGCAAGATGGAGCAGGCAAAGCTCGACGCCATTCTCCCCGCCGCAACGCTCATCGCGAAGGCAAAATAAACGCGTCGTTTACGACAAAACCTCGTAGAGTTTCGCGTCTGTAGGGGCGGACGACCCTGTCCGCCCTTTGGCAGGACGAATTCGCCGCAGATGTTCGCGTTTTGACCGTTATTCTGCCGGGCGGCTCGATCGTCCGCCCCTACGAGGGCTGCCCAACCGCGATGTTTATGAAAGACGAAATAAACCGCAAACGCAGAAAGTCCGCAGGAAGCCTGCGGACTTTCGTTCACCTCGGACTAGAGGCTGAATTTGTGATCGTACTGCTTGAGCATCTGGCGGCACTGGGCGGCAAATTCGCGCCTTGCGTGCTGGGGGATGAGAAGCTCGGCGCGGTCGCCGAAGCCTGCAAGCCAGCCGTAGAAAACAGGGGAGAGGACGATCTGCGTGGAGACGGTGAAGCAGTCGTTATCCTCCGGAACGAGCATGACGTCCTTTCCGAAGCGGTCGATGACGACGCCGGCGAGGCTGCTATGAAAGCGCAGCTTGACGTTTTCCGGGCTTCCGGCGAACATGCCGAAGACGGTCTTTCCGTAGCTGCTCAGATCGAGCTCGCGGGCCTCGTCGGTGATGACGCGGGGCTTGTCGAGAATGGTGAGCTTGGTCATTTTGTCGACGCGGTAGTGCGTCAGACCGTGGCGCTCGGAGTGCGCGATGAGGTAGTAGTTTTCATCCTCCCACACCAGCGCGTAGGGGCTTGCGAAATACTCGCCGGGCCGCTCGTGCTTTTTCCGGTCGACGCCCCAGTCGAAATAGCGGAAGCGGATCTGATGGTTTCCGGCGATGGCCTCGTGGATGCGGTCGACGGAGTAGTAGATGCTCTCGTTCATCGATTTGACGCGGGTGCGGACGGTGACCTGACGGCGCAGCTGCTCAGACTGGAAGCGGCTGCAAAGCGATGAGAGCTTGGAAATGAGCGTCGTCGTCTTGCGCTCAGACAGGAATTTGCTTGCCTGCACCGCGTCGACCAGCAGCTTCAGTTCCGCCAGCTCAAACGGGCGCGAGGCCAGAAAATACCCGCCGCCGGGGCCCTTTTGCAGGACGATATCCATGCCGAATTCCTGTAGACACGCCACGTCCGCGTAGATGCTCTTGCGCTCGGCCCGGATGCCGTGCGAGGCCAGATAGTCCACGATATCCTGCATGGATAAAATGTGCTGCTCATCCGACTGCGTTTCAAACAGCTCCTTGAGATGCAGGAGCTTCAGTTTCTGATTCTCAGAACGCGCCATAGCCATCCCTCCACCAAGAATGAAAAACCCTTTACAGGCATTTCTAATTGTGCCAAAGCTTCCCTTTTTTTCGATTCTACTCGAAAAACAGGAAAATGGCAAGGCGTTTTGACGGCTTCGGACGATTTTTTTAAGAAAAATTAACAATTCAGGAGGACGGTATGTTATTTTTGGGATGTCATCTGTCATCTGCAAAGGGCTTTGCCGCGATGGGACGCACGGCCGCGGCCATCGGCGCGAACACCTTCCAGTTTTTCACCCGCAATCCCAGAGGCGGCGCGGCGAAGGACATCGACCCCGCGGACGCAGCAGCGCTCGTCAAAATGCAGGAAAGCGGCGCACTCGGAAAAATCGTCGCCCACGCGCCCTACACCATCAATCCCTGCGCGAAGGAGGAAAAAACGCTCGAGTTCGCGCGGAACACGATGCAAGACGACTTGCGGCGGCTGGAGTATCTTCCGGGAAACTTCTACAATTTTCATCCCGGCAGCCACGTCGGACAGGGGAACGAGGCGGGCATCCGGAAAATTGCCGAAACGCTCGACTTTGCGATGTTCGAAGGGCAGAAGACGACGGTGCTTCTCGAGACGATGGCGGGCAAGGGCACCGAGGTCGGCGGGAAATTTTCCGAGCTCAAAAAGATCATTGACCGCGCAGAAATGGGAGACCTTCTCGGCGTGTGCCTCGATACCTGCCACGTCAGCGACGCGGGATACGATATCGCGGGGGACTTAAACGCCGTTCTGGAGGAATTTGACCGGGAAATTGGCCTTGAAAGACTTCGCGCCCTGCACTTGAACGACAGCAAAAACCCCGTGGGCGCCCGCAAGGACCGGCACGAAAAGCTCGGAGAAGGGCATCTTGGCATCGAGGCGTTTTACAGGATCATCGAGCACCCGGTGCTCAAGGGCCTTCCGATGATTCTGGAGACGCCGAACGAGCTGGACGGGTACGCCGCGGAAATTGCGCGTCTTCGTAAATATGACGAAATGAACGCAAACAAATTGTGAAGAATTCCTTAAGATTCTTGACGGAAAAACGCGGATATGATACGCTTACACCAGAAACGACAGGAGGGACGCACATGCGAGAAGAGCACGACCGGCGGTATTTCAAGTGGGGGCTGACGGCCCTTGTGGTCATTTTTATCAGCATTCTGCTGGTGGTCATTTTTACGAATCTGCCGGGCTTTTTTGCCCTGCTCGGTTCGATCGGGAAAATTCTCTCGCCGCTCGTCTCGGGCATCGTCATCGCGTTTCTCCTAAACCCGATCTTTAACTTCGTCGACCTTCGGCTGCGGCCGCTTCTTCTGAGGCGCGGGATGCAGGAAAAGAAGGCCAAAACGCTCAGCCGCGCGGTGGCGCTTATTTTTGCGTTTTTGTTCGGCGGCTTCATCGTCTACGCGTTTTTCGCGATGCTCGTGCCGCAGCTCTATGAGAGCGTGATGAGCATCATCGAAAGCGCCCCGGCGTACTATCAGAGTCTGGAGAAATGGGCGGTCAATATCCTGGAGGGCAACCCTGAAATCCGGACGTATGTTGAAAAAGTGCTCGAGACCATCCAGACCTATATCCAGAACTGGGTCAAGACGAGCTTTCTGAGCGACGTGCAGAAGGTAATTGCCACGCTCACAACGTCTGTGATGGCGGTCGTGAAGTCCATCACGAACTTCATCATCGGCCTTGTCGCGTCCATTTACATCCTGTGGTCGAAGGACACGTTCCAGGCGCAGGCGAAGAAGATGGTCGTGGCGGCGTTCAAGCCCGCGGCGGCAGACCATTTGCTTGATCTCGGCAGCAACATCAACCGCATCTTCTCGGGCTTCATCATCGGCAAGATCATTGACTCGGCGATCATTGGCGTTCTGTGCTATATTTGCATGGCGCTCATGAAGATGCCGTACACGGCGCTGATTGCGACGATCGTCGGCGTGACGAACGTGATCCCGGTCTTCGGCCCGTTCATCGGCGCCGTGCCGAGTGCGCTCATTATTCTGCTGGTCGACCCCTTGCAGGCGTTTTACTTTGTCATCTTCATCATCGTATTGCAGCAGGTCGACGGCAACGTCATCGGCCCCAAGATCCTCGGCAACACCGTGGGCATCTCGGGCTTCTGGGTGCTCATTTCGATCACCGTCGCGGCCTCGATCTTCGGCTTCGCGGGGATGCTGCTGGGCGTGCCGGTGTTCGCGGTGATCTACCTCATCATCAGCGACATCGTCAACTCGGCGCTTCGCAGAAAGAACAAAACGACCGTCACCGACGACTACTACGGCATCCGCGAGGTGGCCGATCTCGACCGCCGCGAACCGGACGAAACAGAAGAAGCGCCGCAAACCAACGCATAAATTCGTAGGGGCGGACGACCCTGTCCGCCCTTGGGTAGTACGAATTCGCCGCAGTTTTTCGTGTTTCGGATTTGCGGTTTGCCGGGCGGACAGAGTCGTCCGCCCCTACCGTGCATTCAGAGAACGCGGTGCAGGAAAGAATCAACAGCTTTGGAGGCTGCCGTTTTTTCGCGGCGGCTTCTTTTGAATCCACAGGAGGAAACCATGCAGGAACTTCTTGCAAACGTATTGCAGACGGTAAACGAGACGCCGGAGCTTTTGAAGCTGGACGGCTATCTTCGCTATGTCTTTCCGCTGCTGGCGCTGGTGATTCTGCTTCGCTGCGGAAGATCGCTGCTGCGGTTCCGGCGCGAGCCCGAGGTCTGGGCGTGGCTCGCGGGGCCGACGGGGGACAAAATTCCCGTCATGCACTGGGAAAGCCTCATCGGCCGCGGCAAGGGCTGCGACGTGACGCTCGAATACCCGACCATTTCGCGCACCCACGCCGTGCTCACGCGCTATGACGACGGCAGCTGGACGATCTTTGACGCGGGCTCCACGGGCGGCGTGGAGGTCAACGGCAAGCCCCAGACGCTTTCGGTCGTGCGCTTCGGAGACGTTCTGTCCTTCGGCGGGGTATCGTTCACCCTCGTTCCCATCACGCCCGAGCAGGAGCGCATTCAGGCAGAGGCCCGGTCAAAACGCGCCGTGGTGCGCCCGTGGCTGACGTTACTGATCCTGACGCTTTTCCAGCTGCTGGCGGGCATACAGCTGAGCGTGCATCTGCCGGAGAGTGCGGAACAAATCATTCCGGGCTTTCTGGTGCTGATTGCGATGCAGTGGGGCCTTTTTGCACTTCTCCGGCTTCTTCGCAGACGGAGCTTTGACGTGGAGACCGTGGCGTTTTTCCTGACGACGATGGGACTTTGCGTCGTGTCGACCTCCGCGCCGGACGCGATCAAAAAAGAGCTCATCGCCGTGGCCTGCGGCATTTTTGCGTATCTCGCCGTTAGCTGGAGCCTGCGCGATTTGGAGCGGGCGAAGAAAATTCGCTATCTCGCGGCGGCGGGCGGCATTTTGCTGCTGGCGGCGAATCTGGTGCTTGGCGTTGAAAAATTCGGCGCGAAGAACTGGATGCAGTTTGGAGGCGTCTCGTTCCAGCCGTCGGAGCTGGTCAAGATCTGCTTCGTGTTCGCCGGTGCGTCGACGCTGCAGCGGCTCATGGCCAAGCGGAACCTGATCCTTTTCATCGGCTACTCGGCGGCCATCTGCGGCTGTCTGGCGCTCATGAACGACTTCGGCACGGCGATCATTTTCTTCGTGACGTTTTTGATCATCGCCTTCCTGCGCTCGGGCAATTTCGCGACGATCGCGCTGGCCTGCGCGGGAACGGGCTTTGCGGGCGTTCTGGCCTTGCAGTTCAAGCCCTACGCGATGAAGCGCTTTTCCGCGTGGGGCCATGTCTGGGAAAACGCGGCCACAACGGGCTACTCGCAGTCCAGAGCCCTCATGTGCATCGCCTCGGGCGGCCTTTTCGGCCTCGGCGCGGGGAAGGGGTGGCTGCAACACGTGGGCGCGGCGGATACCGACCTTGTGTTCGCGCTGGTCAGTGAAGAGTGGGGGCTGCTGCTGGCGATCGGCTGCGTGGCAGCGGTCGTGCTTCTGGCGGCGTTTGTGGTGCGGTCGCTGCCGCAGGGTAGAAGCTGCTTTTACGCCATCGGCGCGGTGAGCGCGGTGACCATTTACGTGGTGCAGACGATGCTCAACGTCTTCGGCACGACCGACCTTCTGCCGCTGACGGGCGTGACGTTTCCGTTTATGTCGAACGGCGGGTCGAGCATGATCTGCGTGTGGGGTCTGCTGGCGTTTATCAAGGCGGCGGACACGCGGCAGAACGCAAGCTTTGCCATCCGTCTTCCCGGCAGAAAGGAGGCCGCGGCATGAGAAAAATTTCGAACCGCGCAGGTCTGGCGGCTTTGCTGGCGGCGGCGCTTTTGCTGGGGCTGCTTGTTTTCTGCGGGGAATACTTCGTAAACGCGAAGGACTGGGTCTCGTTTCCCGGAAGCCCGCACGTGTATACCGGCGTGAACCCCGACTGCGGCAAAATTTACGACCGCAGCGGCACGCTCCTGCTCAACACCAACGACGGACGCGTCTACAGTGAAGATGAGAGCGTGCGCGTGTCGACGATGCACCTTCTGGGCGACCGCGACGGATATGTCAGTGCGCCGTTACTTAAAACCTACGCGTCCAAAATGATCGGCTTCGACGTTGTAAACGGGCTTTACACCGACGAGGCGGGAAGCGTCGCGGCCCGGCTCACCATCAGCGCGAAGGTGCAGGCGGCGGCGCAGCAGGCGCTTGGAAATTACCACGGGACCATCGGCGTTTACAACTACAAAACGGGAGAGCTTCTCTGCGCGGTCACGTCCCCGAGCTATGACCCGGACAATGTGCCCGACGTTGCGGGCGATACGACGGGAAGCTACGACGGCGTGTACGTCAACCGGTTTTTTGACGCTGCGTATACGCCGGGCTCGATCTTCAAGCTCGTGACGGCGGCGGCCGCGCTGGAAACCATTCCGGACGTACAGACGCGCACATTCAACTGCACCGGCAAAACGATCATCGGCGGGCAGGAGATCATTTGCAGCGGCGTACACGGGAGCGTGAACCTCTCCGGTGCGCTGGCGCACTCTTGCAACGTCGCCTTCGGCGAGCTGGCGGCGGAGCTGGGCGCAAAAACGCTTCAGACCTACGCCGAAAAATTCGGCCTGAACGAGTCTCATGCCTGCGACGGCTACGTGTCCGACAAGGGGCATTTTGATCTCACGGACGCGGACGACGGCGACGTGGCCTGGGCGGGCATCGGGCAGTATTCGACGCAGGTGAGCGCACTGGCGTTTTTGCGTTACTTAGGCGCGATCGCAAACGGCGGCGCGGCAGCTGAGCCCTATCTCATGCAGCGCGTTAGAAAGGGCGGCGATATCACCTACGAGGCCGAAAGCGCGTTTTCCGCGCCCATGCTGGACGCCTCCACCGCCGAGACGCTCACGAAGCTCATGCGAAACGACGTGCAAACGGTCTACGGCGACTGGCAGTTCGGCGGACTTTCCGTCTGCGCCAAATCCGGCACGGCTGAGCGCGAAGGCAAAACGGCCAACGCGATGTTTGCGGGCTTTGTGCTGGACGAGGCGTGCCCGGTGGCGTTTGTCGTCTTCGCGGAGGGCGGCGGCGCGGGCAGCACCACGGCAGCGCCGATGGCGGCAAAGGTTTTGCAGGCCGTCCGCGAGGTTTTATCGGCGGAATGAAGAAAAATACTTGACAAAAGGCACAGTTTCGTGTATGATAATTGAGCTGTCCGGAGCATACCGGAACTGTCTTTATGACGGCAGATACTTGGAGTGGTATCGAAGCGGTCATAACGAGCACGACTGGAAATCGTGTGGCCGTGTTGAGCGGCCCGAGGGTTCGAATCCCTCCCACTCCGCCAAAATGAAAGCACCCGAGAATTTGATTCTCGGGTGCTTTTGTTTGCACATTTTACAATTTTACATACCGGGCACCGAACTTTACAAGGGAAATGTTTCGCTTTTTGCCTCACATGCTCTTAGCAAATCCTAGCGTATCCTAGCAGCAAAATACACGCCTGTGAACACAGAATGAACACAGTAAATCAGGGTCAAAAGGACTTGCCCATTTTTGCGGCCGCGTCGTCGATGGTATTATCCAAAATATCCGTGTAAATGTCCATCGTGGTCGAAAGCTGAGCATGACCGAGCAGCTGCTGGGCAGTTTTATAATCCACGCCTGCCTCATGCAAGGCCGTCGCGTAGCCGTGCCGGATCTCATGCGGCGTGACAGTGACACCGGTGCGCTTCTGGTAGTCCTCGTACTGCCGGGTGATCTTCCAATCCGGCGTCAGGGTTTTGCCGCCGTCGTCAGAAAATATAAAACCGCGTTTTTTATCTGGCAGGGCAGCGGCCAGCGCGTCCAGCAGCGGCACGGAGCGGATACCGGCCTCGGTCTTTGGCTCCTTGATTTCCGGTTTGGTGCTGACGTTGTAAACGCTGCGCTGGATACGGATGCGCTTTGCCTTGCGGTCGATGTCTTCGTATTTGAGCCCTTCCGCTTCGCCGCGTCGGCACCCGGTGTAATAAATCAGAAACGCAAAGAGCCCGAAGTCGTCCGAAAGGCCGGCTTTTATTTTTTTGATTTGGTCCGGACTTGGGGCACGGCGTTTTTTCTGCGGCAGGTTTTTGGGCAGCAGCACGGCGTCTGCCGGATTGTAAGCGATATAGCCCTCACGCTGGGCTTTGTTCAGAATCTGCCGGATGATCTGCCGCTGGGTGACGACGGTCTTTTTGGCATAGGTCTTCGCAAACTGGTTGATATAGCGCTCAATAACAGATGAGGATCGGGCATACACAAAATCACTGTACGACCAATTTGATGCGGAGTCTATAACGTACAACACGAAACCAAATCACCTAACTTCTACGGCAACTGCCACTAGGGCAACCATAAACAGCATTAAACTGTTATATAATTGCGACTACTCGATAGTAATTAATGATGCAGAAAACATTTTGCGAATATATGACACCGAAGAACGAATTGCGCTTTCGAATAATAACGCCTGTGATGTAAGAATTAACTATGCTCCTGATATTCAACTAACGAAGGAAGAGACGAAACAGGCATTTGTTTTCCGTGATGGTCAGACGTATATGGTTGTTGGCAATGGACACACTTATTTGAACACCATACCTTTCGACAAGGGTTGGACACCACCAACAAGCAACTAGCGTAGGCTGTCGGTGCAAATGCCATCACTCGAGATTGGCTTGGAGAAAGGTAGCAGATGCAAGCTCTGCACCCCCTCAAATCGAGAACTGCACGCCCTCTGAACCGTAGTTGCACCCCCCTTAACGGGTTTCTATCAAAATTACGGTTCTTTGCCAAGAAAAGCGTCGAAAACATATGTTT
>CAKUJL010000024.1 GCA_934661715.1 uncultured Oscillospiraceae bacterium
GCCCAGAACGTAGCGGTAGCCCGGCGTGGTCGTCGCGACTTCGACGGCCTCGCTGATCGCGCAGCCGAGAGAGCCGGTGGTGTTCGGATCTTTTTCAAGAATCTTTCTGCCGACGCTCGTGGTGTTCGACGGAGACGGCGTGACGCTGGCTCCATAGGTGCGCATGACCTCGCGGCGGAAGGGCTTCTGCTCATACGAGCACTTGACCATGTAGACCTTGCAGTCCAGCCCCAGATATGCGCAGGCCATCGAAAGCGCCGTGCCCCACTGGCCGGCGCCGGTCTCGGTGGTGACGCCCTTTAGGCCCTGCTGCTTGGCGTAATACGCCTGGGCGATGGCGGAGTTCAGTTTGTGGCTGCCGGAGGTGTTGTTGCCTTCGAACTTATAGTAAATTTTCGCGGGCGTGCCGAGCTTTTTCTCCAGACAATAGGCTCTGACCAGCGGCGACGGACGGTACATCTTGTAAAAGTCGCGGATCTCCTGCGGAATTTCGATAAACGGCGTGTCGTTGTCAAGCTCCTGCCGGACAAGCTCGTCGCAGAACACGGGGCGAAGATCGTCAAACGTCATGGGCTTGCCGGTGCCGGGATTGAGCAGCGGCGCGGGCTTGTTTTTCATGTCGGCGCGGAGATTGTACCATGCCGTGGGCATTTCGTTTTCGGAGAGATAGATTTTGTACGGGATTTGTTCAGACATGTGCTTGTCCACCTTTCTTTGTATTTGCACAGAGTTTTGTGGGACTGAAAAAACAAAAACTCCCGTCCCACAGTAACGAACTGCTGGGACAGGAGATAAAATCTTCCTGCGGTGCCACCCGGCTTGACGCGCTTGCGCCCACTTTGCGTATGCTGACACATACCGGCCTTTTCTAACGGAGCGCCAACTCCGGCTCACCTACTTGGTTCGGCTCGCCCTCGGAAGCCCATTCGGCAATCGCCCTGCGCCGCGCTTCCACCGTCCGCGGCTCTCTTTGGCAAGGGGTGTGACTGCTTACTCACACTTCTTCACTGGTTTTAATAGCTAAAGTCTACCACTCAGGTAGCCATTTGTCAAGTTAAATTTCTGTGCGCGGATTTTGCCGGAACTTGCGGGGAAAAGCAGCCGCCGCGTGCGCCGAAACGACCGCATTTTCATCCCTCCCGTGCGAAAATGGGACGAAACGCGCGGGCTTTTCCCGCCGGAAATGAGGCGGAGGCTATGAAAATTTTCAGAAAAACGTTGTTGACCGTGCTGCTTGCGGCGCTTCTGACGGTCTCGTGCTTTGCAGAAGAGGTCTTCCACGCGGCGTACCTGCACGGCTTTCCCGACGGCACGCTGCGGCCAGAGGAACCTGTCACGCGGGCAGAGCTGGCCGAAATGCTATACCGGCTGATGGAGCCCGGTGCACGGGAAGAAGCGTCGAGTACCGAGTGCGGCTTTCTGGACCTCGGGCCGTCGCACTGGGCCTACGGCGCGGTGTCCGCGCTCTGCAACCTGCGCGTGATGCTGGGCTTTCCGGATGGGCGCTTCCGGCCGCAGGACGGCGTGACGGGGCCGGAGCTTTCGATCATTTTAGAGCGCATCCGGGCAAGTGAAGCCGGCAGAAACGCGTGGCCTGCGCTGGCTTCCGGCTGGGAGGAAGAAGACGTGACGTTTGCGGCCGGAAACGGCTGGGTGATGGGGCTTTTTGACGGCGTATTCCAAAAAGACCGCGCCTTTACAAGAGCAGAGCTTGCCGCGCTTCTCAATCGCCTTCTTGGCCGAAAGCCGCAGTCGCTCTGCGATCTTCCCGTCGGGATGCCGCTGTTTTCGGACAACCTCGACACGGCAAGCGCAAGCTTTCTTCCCTTGCAGGAGGCCGCCGTCGATCACACGGCAGAAGCTGCAAACGGTCACGAGCGCTGGACAGGGCTTGGATAACGAAAAAGGACGATGCAAAAACTGCACCGTCCTTTACCGTCCTTTTTTTATTTCGCGTAGATCAGACCCACGAGCCAGTTGAGCGTCTTTGCGGGCAGCAGCTTTTGCAGCACGCAGAAAAACTGGTAGGACAGGCCGATGGTGTTGATGGGCTTGACGCCCTTTTTCGTCGCCACGCGGCAGATGAACGCACCGGCAGCTTCCGGGGCCATGCCGCCCCGCTCGTCCTTTTCCATGCCGGCAACCGAGCGCGAAATGCGGCCATTATAGATATCGTCCCCGACCGCGATCTTCTGCCGCGCGTCGGTAAAGCCGGTGCGGATGTCTCCGGGCTGGACGCAGCACACCGTAACGCCAAAGGGCTTTATCTCGTTTGCCAGCGCCATCGTGTACGAGTTGATCGCCGCCTTGCTGGCAGAATAAAACGCCTGGAACGGAATGGGGATCGCGCCCGCGACCGAGCTTAAATTCACGATCCGTCCGAAGCCCTGCTTTCGCAGGACGGGCAGCGCGGCGTGGTTCATGTTGACCATGCCGAAAAAGTTCACGTCCAGCTGGCGCTTTGCCTGCTCGATGGGCGTAAACTCGATCGCACCCGAAATGCCAAAGCCGGCGTTGTTGATCAGCACGTCGATTTTTCCGGCCTGCGAGACGATCTCGTCGATGGCCCGCTGGCACGCGTCGGGGTCTGTTACATCCGTCGGGATGTGGAACATGCCGGGAAGTCCTTCTGCGCGGCGGCTGAGCTCATAGACCGTGTAGCCGTTTTTCGCCATCGCTTCGGCGGTGCATTTTCCGATGCCGGATGTGCCGCCGGTGATCACACAGATCTTTGCCATTATAAGTCATGCCTCCTGAGAATGTCCTTCATGATGCCGACCGCCTCGTCGATGAGCTCCTGCGTATGCGTGGCCATCAGGCTCGTGCGAAGCAGGCACTCGTGCGGCGCGGCTGCGGGCGGAAGCGACGAGTTTACATACACGCCCGCGTCATAGAGCTCCTTTGCGATCGTGAGCGTCTCGATGGGCTCATACGTGTAGATGGGAACGATCGGGACGATCTCGCCGTTCGACGGGCGCATTTTGATGTCTTCCTCCGAGAGCCGCCGCCTTAAATACAGGGCGTTTTGCTGCAATTTCGTCACAAGCTCCGGATGCGATTCCAACTCCCGAAGCGCAGCCAGCGCTGCGGCGCAGTTTGCAGGCGGGATGGAGGCCGAGAAGATGAAGGGTCTTGAATTGTGCCGCACGTAGTCCGCAACGCGGCTGGAAGCCGCCATATAGCCGCCGAGGCTGGCAAGGGATTTGGAGAACGTGCCCATATACACGTCGACCTGATCCTCTAAACCATAGTAGCTTGCCGTGCCGCGGCCGCCTTCACCGATGACGCCGAGACCGTGCGCGTCGTCGACCATCACGCGGGCGCCGTACTGCTTCGCCAGGCGGCAAATCTCCGGCAGGTTCGCAATGTCGCCGCCCATGGAGAAAACGCCGTCGGTGACAATGAGGCATCCTGCGCCCTCGGGGACCTTCTGGAGCTTCTTCTCCAGATCCTGCATGTCGCTGTGCCGGTAGCGCAGCATCGTGCCGTAGGAGAGCCTACAGCCGTCATAGAGGCTTGCGTGGTTCTCGCGGTCCATGATCACGTAGTCGTGCAGGCCGGCGAGCGCACTGATGATGCCGAGGTTCGACTGAAAGCCGGTCGAGAACGTCACGACCTCGTCCTTGCGCAAAAACGCCGCCAGCTCCTTTTCCAGCTCCAGATGCAGCTTCAGCGTGCCGTTGAGAAACCGCGAACCCGAGCAGCCGGAGCCGAATTCCTCATAGGCGTTTACGCCCGCGCGGATGACGTTTTCGTTTGTCGTCAGGCCCAGATAGTTGTTAGACCCCAGCATGATGCGCCGCTTTCCCTCCATGATGACGGTGACGTCCTGCCGGGATTCCAGCGCGTGAAAATACGGATAGATGCCCTTTTCCTTCGCCTCGTCGGCGATGCCGGGCTTATAGCATTTTTCAAACAGATCGATCACAAGTCTGCTCCTTCCTTGTCCTGTTCCATGGCCTCCAGAAGCGCACCCAGCACGCGGCAGGCCGCGTCAATTTCCGATTCTGAAAACTGCGCACACACCTTTTCTGCCGCCGCGTGGATCTTCGGGCGATCCTCGTCAAAATACCGCGCAAACTTGCCGCCTGTTTTCAGGCGCACCTCACGCCGGTCGGGCTTGGAGACTGTTTTTTCCACATAGCCCTTTGAGACAAGGGCGTTTACCTTATACGTCGCGTTCGGCTGGGAAATGCCGACATAGTCCGCGAACTGGCTGAGCGTGGGATTGCCCAGCAGATTGATCAGATCGGCTGAGAACGCCTCGATGGCGGATAAGCTTCCCTCGCGTTCCTGCACAGCCCCAAACAGCTTCCGGTAGCCGTCGAGGCGGAGTCTGCGGTATAGCTTCAGAACACTTTCACAGAGCATGGCCGCGCCTCCTTCAATTCAAAATTTTATATAAAATTTTTTATGTTTCCAGAGTATACACTGTTCTCTTCCAAATGTCAAGCGGTTGGGCCGTTAAGTTTCTGTTGATTTTTTCCGGAAACGTGGTATGCTTTTGTCAAACGAAAAACAGGAGGCAGCGTCATGGAAGTACTCGTCGTTGTGGATATGCAGAAGGATTTTATCTCCGGGGCTCTGGGCACAAAAGAAGCCGTCGCCATCGTCCCGCGCGTGGCCGAAAAGATCGCGCAGGCAAAAAAAGTGGGCAAGACCGTCGTCTTTACCCGTGATACGCATCATGAAAATTATTTATCCACGCAGGAGGGAAAAAATCTTCCCGTCCCGCACTGTCTGAAGGATTCCGACGGCTGGCAGATCGATCCCGCGCTCAATACGACAGGCGCTCTGATCTTCGACAAGCCGTCGTTCGGCTCGGAGGCGCTGGTGCGGTATCTGAAGGAACTGCGCGGTCTGGAACGCGCCGAATTTGTCGGCCTGTGCACGGATATCTGCGTGATCACAAACGTGCTGTCAACAAAGTGCGCCCTGCCCGAGCTCCCCATCACCGTGGACTCGAGCTGCTGCGCCGGCGTCACCCCCGAAAGCCACGAAAATGCCCTCTCCGCCATGCGCATGTGCCAGATAGGGGTTGTCTGAGCCGTTACTACGTGCAAAAAAAAATGTAGAACGAGCAAAATTAGGAATAAGTAATAGTGAAGAGTGAAAAAGTGTGGTGTGCCGCCTTGCGGCACGATTTGAATCGTCGGCTTCGCCGACACCTCACCTATTCACTCTTCACTTTTACCTATTCCCTTATAACCATAAAAAAGAGCGGAAGGCGAATGCCTTCCGCTTTTTTTATGGTTATTAGCCGTTTGCCTTCATGCGAGCGAAGCAGTCGCTGCAGTAGACAGGACGGTCGGTCTTCGGCTCAAAGGGAACACGAGCTTCGCCGCCGCAGGCAGCGCAGGTCGCGGTGAAGTACTCTCTGGGGCCGCGGGTAGCGGTCTTGCGGGCGTCACGGCAGGCCTTGCAGCGCTGGGGCTCGTTCTGGAAGCCTCTTTCTGCGTAGAATTCCTGCTCACCGGCGGTGAAAACGAATTCCTTGCCACATTCCTTACAGACCAAAGTTTTGTCTTCGTACATTTTGATGTTACCTCTCTTTTTTAGCGAAAATGATTTCCCCCTGCGTCATTTGCAGCTTGCGCATTGCTGCAGGGACTTTATATGCGATCAGCTGTTCGCTGGATGCGCTGTGGTTTGCCGTGCGTTCTCAAGGGAGTCTGTACGCGAAGAGAGGGTACAAAGATAAACCGAAAGAAAACAGGCGAGGGTCACCGGATGGGGGTTTTTGCTGCGGGGAACGTCCGGCTTCGTCACCCCGTACTGCTTATTATATGCAAGCTTTTTCCATTTGTCAATAGTAAATAAAAGCTTTTTTATTTTTCCAGAATTTTTTGTACGTTTTCGACGGCTTCTACCAGCGCCTGCACGACCGATTCCGCAAGATCTTGTGTGTCCGCCTCGGCCATCACGCGAATAAGCGGCTCCGTGCCCGATGCGCGAAGGAGAATCCGGCCGCGGCCCGCGATTTTTTCTTCCTCGGCGGCCTTCGCTTTTTCCAGCTCTTCAGACGCGAGGATCGCGGTTTTTTCCGCGTTGGACGAGACCTTCACGTTCCGGAGGATCTGCGGATAGTGCGTGATCTGGTTTGCAAGCTCGCTGGCTTTTTTGCCGCTTGCGCTCAGGATCGACAAAAATTGCAGCGCCGCCAGCTGGCCGTCGCCGGTCGTCATGTGCTCCAGGAAGATGATATGGCCCGACTGCTCGCCGCCGAGGACCATGTGCTCTTTCTGCATGAGCTCGAGCACGTTCCGGTCGCCCACCGCCGCGCACAGCAGCTTGAGGTTCTGCTCTTTGCAGAATTTATGAAGCCCGAGGTTCGACATGACGGTCGCGACAAAGCCCTGCGACTGTAATTTTCCCTGCGCCGTCAAAAACTCCGCGCACACGGCCATGATCTGGTCGCCGTCAATTTCACTTCCCGTTTCGTCCACGGCAAGGCACCGGTCGGCGTCTCCGTCAAAGGCGAGACCGAGATCGAACCCGCCTTCTGTGACGCGCTGGCGCAGTCTTCCCAGATGCGTCGAGCCGCAGTTTTCATTGATGTTCACGCCGTCGGGCGAAACGCTCAAGTATTCTGCCTGTAAGGGAAAGCGCGAGAAGAGCTTTTCCGCCGTCGCGCTGGCCGCGCCGTTGGCGCAGTCAAAGACGACCTTGAGGGGCTTGAGGCCCTCGACCGTCGAGGCCAGATGCTCGAGGTAATCGTCCATCAGGTGCGCACCGTCGTAGACTCTTCCGATTTCGCCGTGCGTTTTGACGGGGAGCTCGCCGTCTTTCAGGATCAGCGCCTCGATGCGCTCTTCCAGCGCGTCTGAGAGCTTGAAGCCCTGCGACGAGAACATTTTGATGCCGTTGTGCTCGAACGGATTGTGAGACGCCGAAATGACGACGCCCGCGTCCGCCTGTTCCTGCACCGTAAGATACGCCACGGCAGGCGTCGGGATGACGCCGAGCTTCACCACGTCGCAGCCGCTGGCAGTCAAACCCGCGATGAGCGCCGCTTCGAGCATGTCGGACGAAATGCGCGTATCCTTGCCGATGACGACCTTGGGCCGGACGCCGTCTGTGCGCGAAAGGCTGATGGCCGCAGCCTGGCCGACTCTGTAGGCAAGCTGGCACGTCAGCGTCTCATTGGCGACGCCGCGAATGCCGTCCGTTCCGAATAATTTTCCCATAAAAGCTACCTTCTTACTCAAAAACTCAGCTGCTCCGGCTGCTGCGAAATCTGCGGCGCGGGCAGATGCAGGTGTTCATACGCCAGCTGCGTCACGCAGCGTCCTCTGGGCGTGCGCGTCAGAAAACCGATCTGCATCAGATACGGCTCATACACGTCCTCGAGCGTCACGGCCTCTTCTCCGATGGTCGCGGCCAGCGTCTCAAGACCGACGGGGCCGCCTCCATAGTTGCGGATGATCGCCGTGAGCATCCGCCGGTCGATGGCGTCCAGCCCCAGATGGTCGACCTCCAGCTTTCCCAGCGCGTGGTCGGCCGCGTCCTTGGTGATGACGCCGTCGTGATAGACCTGCGCAAAATCGCGCACGCGGCGAAGAAGCCGGTTGGCAATTCTGGGCGTGCCTCTCGAGCGCGAGGCAATTTCCAGTGCGCCCGCGGGGTCAATGTCGATGCCGAGTAACGCCGCCGAGCGCTTGACGATCCTAGATAGCTCTTCGTTCGTATAGAGCTCCAGCCGCAGCTGCACGCCGAAGCGGTCTCGCAGGGGGCTCGAGAGCTGCCCCGCTCTGGTCGTCGCGCCGATTAACGTAAAGCGCGGAAGATCGAGGCGGATGGAGTTTGCCGACGGGCCTTTTCCGATGATGATGTCGATGGCGTAGTCCTCCATCGCGGGGTACAAAATTTCCTCGACCGCGCGGTTGAGCCGATGAATTTCGTCGATGAACAGCACGTCTCCGGGGGCCAGATTGGTCAGAAGCGCCGCCAGATCTCCGGCTTTTTCGATCGCGGGGCCCGAGGTCACGCGGATGTTCGTGCCCATTTCGTTGGCGATGACGCCGGCCAGCGTCGTTTTGCCGAGTCCCGGCGGGCCATATAACAGCACGTGGTCCAAAGGCTCATTGCGCCGCCTCGCGGCTTCTATGTAGACCGAGAGGTTTCCCTTCGCCTTTTCCTGTCCGGTGTAATCGGCAAGCGTTCTCGGGCGCAGGCTCACCTCGCCGTCGTCCTGCGGCGTAAGGCTCGTCGTGACGATCGGCGCTTCATAATCCTGCGAAAAATCAAGACTCATCGCGTTTCCCCCTTACTGCATGACCATGGCCCGCAGCGCATGGCGGACGATCTGCTCGACGCTCATCGCGTTAACGTCCACACCCTTGAGCGCACTGGCGATCTCCTGCTGGCTGTAGCCGAGACTTGCCAGGGCGGCAGAGGCCTCCGCGCTCTTGCTTCCATGTACGGGCGAGGCGTCCATCTGCACACCCGAGAGCTCCAGCTGCGACGGCGCCAGCTTATCCTTGAGCTCGAGCAGAATGCGCTGGGCCAGCTTCTTGCCGACGCCCTGCGCCATCGTGAGCGTCTTGTCGTCCTGCGTCATGACGGCCAGCGTAAACTGGTCGGGCGTCACGACGGACAAAATCGCCAGCGCCGCCTTCGGCCCCACGCCGCCTACGCCGAGGAGCTTTTCAAAGCAGTTCAGTTCCTCGCGCGTGGAAAAGCCATAGATGTCGAACGCGTCTTCCTTGATGTTGCAGAAGGTGAAAAGCTTCGCCTGCTTTCCGACCTGCAATTTGGAAAGCGTATAATTTGTCGTATGGCACGCGTAGCCCACGCCGCCGCAGTCGACGACCGCGAGATTCGCGTCCAGAAGCGTGATGGTTCCGTTCAGATAATAAAACATGGGTTTTCCCCCTTATTGTCCCTGCACGCGGCTTAAAAGCGACGTCGTGCTTCGCGCGTGGCACAGGGCGATGGCGATGGCGTCCGCCGCGTCGTCGGGCCGGGCGACCTTTTCCATCTTCAGAATGCGGCGCGTCATGTCCATGACCTGCCGTTTTTCCGCGCCGCCGTAGCCGACCACGGCCTGCTTGACCTGATTGGGCGTGTACTCAAAAAGCGGCGCACCGTATTTTTCGATCGCGAGCAAAATGACGCCTCTTCCGTGGCTGACGCCGATGCCGGTCGTCACATTGTGGCCCCAGAAGAGCTCTTCAACGGCCACCGCGTCGGGCTTCACGGTGGTAAGAAGCTCCATCATGTCGTCGTAGAGCATCACAAGGCGCTTCGAGAGCGAGAGCCCCGCGGGCGTTGTGATCGTGCCGTAGTTCAGAAGGTGCAGCTGTCCCTGCCCCGCTTGCAGAACGCCGAAGCCCGTCGTCGCATAGCCGGGGTCGATGCCTAAGATCTGCATGATCAGAATTTCCCGAAGATCTGCCAGTAGCACATGCCGCCGATCGCGAAAAGCACGACCGCCAGCAGCACCCACGCCAGCACGATCTGGCTCTTCGGCCGCGGCGTATAGGGGCTTTTTTCCTCCGGCTGCGCGTGTGCGCTTTTGTATTCGAGTTCTTCCGTCGATCGCTGCGTTCCCATGACCCGGCCTTCCTTTCAAAATCACATACGTATTCAGTATATCACACATTCGTTCAAATTCCTAGCGCAAAATAAGAGAGCCCGTGCGTGCATAAAATTCCCGCCGGACGCAAAAGCTTCCTTCAGGGTATCTGCTTGCAAGGAGGATTTGCCATGCTCATTTCATTCATCCGCACCATCATTCTGTACTCCATCCTCATCGCCGTCATCCGCCTCATGGGAAAGCGCCAGCTCGGCGAAATGGAGCCGATGGAGTTCGTGGTGACGATGCTGCTTGCCAATCTCGCCGCCGTTCCGATGCAGGAGACGGGCATTCCGCTTCTGTCGGGGCTCGTGCCGATACTGGTCGTTCTGTCGATGGAGCTTCTGCTGTCCGTCCTCGTTTACCACAGCGTGGGAGCCAGAAAGCTTCTTTGCGGCAAGCCGGTCATTCTCATGGAAAACGGAAAGCTTTTGCAGGAGAACCTCAAAAAGACGCGCATCACGCCGGACGAACTGACGGAGTTTCTGCGCATGGAGGGCATCGTTGACTTATCGAGCGTCAAATACGCGATTCTGGAGACCGGCGGGCAGGTCAGCGTGCTTCCGTATGCAAAATTCAAGCCTGCCAACGCCAAAGCCGCCGGTGTGAAGGTCGAAGACACGCAGCTTCCGGTGACGATCATCTCCGACGGCCAGCTTCTGACAGAGAACCTTCCCAAGCTGGGCAAAAACCGCGGCTGGGTCACGGAGGTTCTGACCGATTACGGCTGCGCGGTTCGCGACGTGTATCTTCTCACCGCCGAGCCGGGCGGCAAGCTCTATTTCTGCCGGAAGGGGGAAGCGTAAATGCGCCATGTGCTTCTTTCCTGCGTCGTTTTGCTGCTGGCCCTCTCGTTCTGCCTGTTTTCGATGCTGCATGTCCGCGCGATCTGCGAAGAGGCGCTGGACGTTTTGTCCCTCGCGCAGGAAAGCGCCGAGGAAAGCGACTTTGAAAGCTGCCGCGTCTATACGGCCAGAGCCATGCGCCACTGGCAGCGATACGAGCGGTATTTCGGGCTCGTGCTTGCGCATGAAGAGGTCGACGATGTCCTCGAGCGCTTCGCCGCGCTTACGCAGTACGCGGAGCTTGAAGACCTCGACGATTACCTCGCGGGCATTGCCGAACTGCAATTTACCATCAAGCACCTGCGCGAAATGGAAAAGCCGGCGCTGGAGAATATCCTGTAGGCCCGCAATCCTCCCCCCTTGTAGGGGCGGACGACCCTGTCCGCCCGGCAAAATGCAAATCCAAAACGCGAAAATCTGCGGCGAAATCGTAGGTTCCCAAGGGCGGACAGAGGCGTCCGCCCCTACGAACGGTACGTGATTCGGTCAAGTGAAAATGCCCGCCGGTTTCCCGGCGGGCATTGCAAATTTTACTTTTCCTCAAGCAGCTTGTTGAGCTCGCGCATGAAGCTGTCGATGTCCTTGAACTGCCGGTACACCGAGGCAAAGCGGACATAGGCCACCTCGTCGAGGGGCTTGAGGCGCTCCATGACGAGCTCGCCGATCTGCGTGGTCGAGACCTCGCGGTCGAGAGAGTTCTGGATGATCTGCTCGATGGCGTCGGTGGCCTCTTCGAGCCTGGCCAGCGCAACCGGGCGCTTTTCACACGCGCGGAGCATGCCGTTGAGGATCTTGTTGCGGTCAAACGCCTGACGCGCACCGTCGCGCTTGATGACGACGATCGGCAGACACTCGACGGTCTCATAGGTCGTAAAGCGCTTCTGGCACGACAGACATTCGCGTCTTCTGCGGATGCTCTGTCCGTCCTCGGAGTGGCGCGAGTCGACGACCTTGCTCTCCTGATACCCACAATACGGACACTTCATGGCGTGTTCCTCCCGGCAAACAATAGATACTTAAATTATAGCAAACGCTTTTTCCCTTGTCTACGGCTTTTTCCCGCTTTTCCTTCAAAAATCGCCCCCTTCCAGGAAGTCTTCTACGACGTCGCGGGCCGTTTCGGGCGTGACCGTTCCGTCTGCAAGCAGGTGCAGAAGCCTTTTGGCCGTTTCGCGCGAGGCTGTGATGTCCGGGATGCAGGCGCTCGTTTTTTCGCCTGCGCGAAGGGCTGTGATCTGCACGCCGTACTGCGCAGGGGTCTCCTGCGAGACGGTCAGACCATATTGCAGCTTGAGTGGCCCGCCGCGGCAGTCTTCGGTGGTTCTGGCTTCGGTAAGAATCGTGGATTTTGTTTCAAGTTTCATTTTTTCATTCCTCCTGCTCCCTATTGAACCACATTTCGTGTATACTGAAAACGAAAAGAATTCTTGGCTTTTCGCGCCTTGGAGACGCGAACAGTCAAAATGGGAGAAAACGCCCGCGCGTGCGTCAAAAAGCCGCAGGCGAGGTTTCCGATATCTGGAGCAAACGTCGAAAACTTTTTCCCGAAAAACCGCTCGAAAACAGGAGGAATCTTTATGCAGCTGTCCAAACTCGTCCAAAAAGCAGCCGGTGAGCTTCGCCGGGCGCAGATCCCGGTCTACGCGGCGGCTGCGGCGTTCTTTCTCATTTTATCGTTTCTGCCGCTGACGACGCTGCTGCTGGCAGTGCTCCAGTACACGGTCTTCAGCCCCGAGGACGTGCTGGCCCTTTTGTCGCGCATTGCCCCCGACGAGGTGCTGCCGCTTTTTGAGAGCTTTCTTTTAAGGTCCTACCAGACGAGCGGCGCGGCCGTCATCTCCGTGAGCGCGATTGCCGCGGCGTGGTCGGCGTCCAAGGGCATCTACGGCATGACGCGCGGGCTCAACGCCGTTCTGGAGCTTCCGGAGACGAGAGGGTACGTGCGCGTGCGGCTTTTGTGTTTGGGGCATATGCTGCTATTCGTGCTGGGGCTTGTGCTGACGCTGCTTCTTCACGTGTTCGGGCAGAAGCTTCTTTCCGTGCTGACCGGAAAGGGCCTTGCCGTCGCGGGCCTTGCCTCGTTTCTGCTGGAGCATTTGCAGCTTTACTCGCTCGTGCTTCTGACAGCGCTGTTCTGCGTGCTGTACCTCGCCCTTCCGAACCGCCGGCAGAAGCTCTCCGCCGTCTTCCCCGGTGCGCTCTGCGCCGCAGCCGCGTGGCTGGCCTTCTCGGCGCTTTTTTCGCTCTACGTCAACCATTTCGCCAAAAGCTTCGCCCTCTACGGAAGCCTCGCCGCCATGGTCATGACCATGCTCTGGGTCTATATCTGCGTGGGGATCGTTTTTTACGGAGCGATGCTCAATCGCCTAATTGCAAAATAGGTTTTTTCGGGTGGGGTGTTGGGCTGCTTCCTGCGCGGGGCCT
>CAKUJL010000025.1 GCA_934661715.1 uncultured Oscillospiraceae bacterium
GTCGAGGACGAAAATGACCCGGCGAACCTCGACGAATTTCTGATCATCACCTACACAAAGGCCGCGGCCTCCGAGCTGCGAGGAAAAATCAGCGCGGAAATTTCCAAGCGCCTCGCGAAAAATCCCGGAAACCGGCGCTTGCAGCGGCAGCTGACGAGAATTCACCTCGCGCAGATCTCGACCGTGCACGCCTTCTGCGCCGCGCTTCTAAGACGCTACAGCGCAGTCTGCGATCTGCCGCCCGATTTTCGCGTGGCCGAGCAGTCGGAGGCCGGGGCTATCCGGCAGGAGGTTTTCAAGGCGACGCTCGAGGATTTTTACAAAAACCGCGCCTCACAGCCGGACTTTTCCGCGATGGCAGACGAGCTCGGCTTCGGGCGCGACGACCGGCGCTTTACCGACCTCTTCTTTTCCTGCTACGACGCCATTCGCTGCCGCAAGGACCCCGACGGCTGGATGGACGCGGCGCTGGCGGCTTATGACGAGGCTGCGGTGCTGGAAAAAACGCCGTGGGGCGCGTTCTGGCTGCGGGAGCTGAAGGAAGCACTGGCGTTTTCCAGGGACCGGCTTCAAAAGGCGATCGCGCTTTCTCAAAGAGAAGCCGTTCTGAACGAAAAATACGTGCCCGTGCTCGAAGACAGCCTGCGGCAGGTGGAGGAATTTGCGAAGGCCGGCAGCTGGGACGAATTTCTAGCCGGGAAAATTCAAGCCTTCAAGCGCATGCCGCCCGTTCCCAAATGCACGAACGACGCGCTCAAAACGCGAGCGCAGAAGCTGAAGACCGACGCGCTCGAGGTGGTGCGAGACGCGCAGCGGGCCTTCTACGCGGACGCGGAGACGGTGAAAAAAGACCTTATGTCAACCGTTCCGGCCATTCGGGGGCTTTTCTCCCTGCTGCGGGAATTTGACAAGGCGTTCTTGCAGGAGAAGCGGCGGCGCAAGGTGTTGGATTTTTCCGATCTCGAGCACGAGACCATCGCGCTTTTATGCCGAAGGGACGGCACGCCCTCGCGCACGGCGCTGGAAATTTCGGAGCAGTACCGCGAAATTCTGGTCGACGAGTATCAGGACTCGAACGAGGTGCAGGAGTGCATCTTTGAGGCAGTGTCCAGAGGCGGGAAAAACCGCTTCCTTGTGGGCGACGTCAAGCAGTCCATCTACCGCTTCAGACTTGCAGACCCCGGCATCTTCCTGCAAAAATACAGATCCTACGCGCCGTATGAAAAAGCGGCGGACGGCGAGCCCAGAAAGATCGTTCTTTCTGATAATTTCCGCTCGAGGCGCGAAATTCTCGCCGCGGCGAACGACGTGTTTTCTCTCTGTATGCAAGGCGGCCCTCTGGAGCTCACCTACGGAGACGACGAGAAGCTTCGCGCAGGGCTTAATTATCCGGAAACGGAGCAGCCCAAGGTGGAGCTTCACTGCATCGATCTGGACGGCGCGGCGGACGACGCTGGGAAAAATCCCGAAAAGCGCGACGCCGAGCCCGCGTTTGTGGCCGCACGGATCCTGAAAATGCTGGACGAAAAAATGCCGGTCACCGACGGCGGCCAGCTTCGTCCGGTCAGACCCGGCGATATCGTGATTTTGCTGCGCTCGGTGGGAGACAACGCGCCGAGCTATCAGAAGGCGCTGTCCGCCCTCGGCATTTCCAGCCGCACCGACCGCGGCAGCAGCGTTTTTGATACGACCGAGGCGCAGGTCCTGCTTGCGGCGCTTCGCGTGATCGATAACCCGCACCGGGATGTGGAGCTCGTGACGCTGCTCGTAAGTCCCGTGTTTGACGTTTCGCCCGAGGAGCTGGCGCAGGTTCGCGCGGGCAACCGGACGGGGGATCTTTTCGACTGCCTGACGGCGTTTGCGGATAGATGCGAGAAGCTGAACGCGTTTTTGGCGTGGCTTTCCGAAATGCGGGAGCAGGCGCGGCTTTTGACACTGCCGAAGCTTTTTGACCTCGTTCTGCGCACGACGGCGATGGAGGACGTGTTTTCCGCCATGCCGGACGGCGCGGTCCGGAAGCAGAACATCGCGCTTCTGCGGGCGCAGGCGGGAAGCTTCTCGGTCGGCGGCAGCCAGAGCCTGATGGCCTTTTTGCAGTACATGGAGCAGCAGGCGGCGTCCAATTCGTCCCTGAACGCGGCAGAAGCGGGCGGCGGGGACGACGCGGTGCAGCTCATGAGCATCCACAAGTCAAAGGGACTCGAATTTCCGGTCGTGTTTCTGGCTGATCTTTCGCACGGGTTTAACCTGCGCGACGCGGAGATGGGCGTTTTGCTCGACGAGACGCTTTACGCGGGCGCAAACGTGGTGGACACGAAGGCGCGGTCGTATTACGCGTCGCTGTCCCGGCTTGCCATCGCGGAAAAAATGGCGGCGCAGACGATCGCCGAGGAGCTGCGCGTGTTGTACGTCGCGATGACGAGAGCCAGAGAAGTGCTCGTGATGAGCTATTGCCGGAAAAACCTTGCCTCCGCGCTTCAGAAATGGAACGGGGCGCTTGAGCTTCCGCTTCCGGCAAGAACGGCGGCCGGCGTTTCGTGCATCGGCGACTGGGTGCTTCTCGCGGCGCTTTGCCGGACGGAGGCGGGAGAGCTGTTTGCGCTCGCGGGGCCCAACGAGGTAAGCGCCGTGCAGGAATATCCGTGGGTCATCCGGCTGCACCGCGCCTCGGAGATCTTACAGGAGCAGGCCGCGCCGCTTGAAGGCGGGACGATGCAGGACGCACCGAAGCGGGAAGTGCCAAAGACGGATTTTGCGCCCTACGCGCACCTGACCGCGTCGAAAACGCCCTCGAAGCTCACGGCGACGGCGCTCAAAGGACGGCTTCTCGATCTGGAAGCGCTCGAGCAGACACCGCAGGAGACGAAAAACCCCGAGCGCTTCCGTCTGCCTCGTTTTGGGAAAACCGGAACGCTCACCGGAAAGGCGAAGGGCAGCGCGACGCACCTTTTCATGCAGTTTGCGGATTATGAGGCGTGCGGCACGGAAGACGGCGTGCGGCAGGAGCTTTTGCGGCTGACGGAGGAAAAATTCCTTATCAAAGAGCAGGCCGAAAGCGTCGACGTGCAGAAAATTCTGGAGCTGTTTTCATCCGATTTCGGAAAGCGCATCCGGACGGCCAAAAATGTAAGGCGCGAGTTCAAGTTCTCCATTTTGACGGACGCGGCGCAGTATGTACCCGGTGCGGCGGGAGAGCAGGTGATGATGCAGGGCGTGGTCGACTGCTTCTGGCTGGAAAAAGACGGTATTGTCCTCGTCGATTTCAAGACCGACAAAACGCCCTACGGCCCCGCCGAGCGAGCCGCGCACTACAAGCCGCAGCTGGACGCCTACGCCGCCGCCCTGTCGCGCATTTATAACCTCCCGGTCAAGGAAAAGATCCTCTATTTCTTCTCCTGCGCCTGTGCGTACCGGCTGGACGAAGCGTGAACTCCTGTAGGGGCGGACGCGGCTTCCGCCCACTGGGAACTACGAATTCGCCGCAGTTTTTCGCGTTTCGGATTTGCATTTTGCCGGGCGGCTCGATCGTCCGCCCCTACAAATTGCGGTCGAAACTGTTTAGCTTTTATCCTTGGGGTTGAAGATCAGCGCGGCTAGGAAGCCGAAGACCATGGCTGCGGTGATGCCGCCGGACGCGGCTTTGAGCCCGCCGGTGAGTGCGCCGAGCAGCCCGTCCTCCTGCACCGCCTCGCGCACGCCCTTCGAGAGATTATATCCGAAGCCCGTGAGCGGCACCGTCGCGCCTGCGCCCGCGAAGTCGACGAGCTTTTCATACACGCCCGCGCCGCCCAGGACGACGCCCAGCACGACGTAGCAGACGAGAATTCGCGCGGGGGTGAGCTTTGTCTTGTCGATCAGAATCTGCCCGATCATGCAGATCGCGCCGCCGATCAGAAACGCCTTGAGATATTCCATACCGTCACCTTCTTTCCGAGACGATCGACACCGCGTGGCAGACGCCCGGGATGGACTCGCCCTGCCACGTTGAAACGGGCGAGAGAAGCGCACCCGTCGCGCAGAATAAAAGCCGCTTGAGCTTTCCTTCGCGCATCTGCGACAAAAGGTATCCGCACAGCACGCTTGCGCTGCACCCGCAGCCGGAGCCTCCGGCGTGCACGTCCTGTTTTTCCGTGTCGAAGATCATCACGCCGCAATCGTTATACCGGTCTGTGAGATCGAAGCCGTCCTGTTTCATCTGCTCGAGCACGATCTGCTTTCCGAGAAGGCCGAGGTCGCCCGTCACGATAAGGTCGTAGTCCTGCGGCCTTCTTCCGAAGTCTTCAAAGTGCCGCCGCAGTGTGGAAATGGCCGCGGGCGCCATCGCGGGGCCCATGTTGTTGGCGTCCTTGATGCCGAAATCCTCGATTCTGCCGATCGTCGCGCACTCGACGAAGGGGCCTTTGCCGTTGGCGTCTACAATGCAGCAGCCGCTTCCCGTGACCGTCCACTGCGCGGTCGGTGTGCGCTGGCCGCCGTAGCCCAGAGGGAAGCGGTACTGCCGCTCGGCCGAGGCAAAGTGAGAGGAGGTGAGCGCCGCGGCTCTTCCGGCGTAGCCCGCGTTTACGAAGCTGGCGCTGAGCAGCAGACTCTCCGCCATCGTCGAGCACGCGCCGTAGAGCCCGAGAAACGGGATTTTCGTGTCGCGCACGGCAAAGCTTGAACTGATGCACTGGTTGAGAAGATCGCCCGCGAACAGCACGTCAAGATCAAAGTAGGAAAGATTTGCTTTTTTGAGCGCACAGTCGAGCGCGTGCTTTTGCAGCTGGCTTTCGGCCTTTTCCCAGCTCTTCTGGCCCAGCGTCGTGTCCGGCTGCACCTCGTCAAAAAAGTCCTTCAGCGGGCCCTCGCCCTCTTTTTTTCCGGCGACGGCGGCGCTGGCCGCGATGGATGGAAAATTCGGAAACACGACGCTCTGCGTGCCGATGTGGAAGTTGTTCAATTGCTCCACGCTCCTTTTGCTTCTAGGGTGTATTCTTCCAACTCCCAATGTGACCGGCAGCGAGGAGTTTTTGCGCTGAGCAAGACATTTTTCCGCAGGAATACTGACGTATTTCAAGGAAAAATGGCGCGGCGCAGCGTGAAAAGACCCGCTGTCCGGGTGCGTTGGGAGTTTTCAGATACACCCTAGTATGCCGGAAATAAGAAATTTTACGCGCAGAGGCAAAAAAAGACCGCCGTGCCTGCGCACAGCGGCCAAGAGGAATGGAAAATGATACGGATATTCAATGAAAAACTTTCATTCATGGAATGGAAGTTTTTCATATGAAGATCCCAATGAGACGAGATTCCGTGATTACTTCATAATCACGGAATCGGTTACGCCAAAGGCGGAACCTTTCTGATGAAAGCATTTCATCAGAAAACAGAATGAAAAAGAAGTCGCACCCATATTGTGTGCGGCTTCTTCTGCTTTGATACCTTCCGGAAAAAATTAATTTTTCGCGGACAGTGCGCGGGACAGCCAGACGCTTCCCAGATCGAGCGCGGTAAAGAAGCCGTCCTTCTCGCTCTTTTTGACGATGCGGTCCTTCGCGCGGGCGTTGGGATCGGTCAGCTGTAGCTCTACGGACACGCGCGTTGCGATGTCGGTGTCCTTGACCTTCTTCGTTTCGAGAATCTTCATCATGATGATGTGCGAATCGGCCATCGAGCCGTAGTAAATCATGTCGTCCTTGCGCATGAGGGGATGACCCTTGTATTGCAGGATCGTCTTTTCTTCTGCCATGTCGAACCTCCTGTGAAAAAATGCGGCGCTTTGTCAGAGTTTTGCGCAAAACGCCCGAAAACATGCCGTGTACTGGTAAAGAAAACATTACTTTCTTTATTATAGCAAACTTTTGCGCAGAAAGCAAATTTCTTTTGCGGGCCGGCGCAAAAAAATCAGGCAGCTTCAAAAACTGCCTGATTTTTGTGACTCAATCGAACAGGTAGTGCCGCACCA
The DNA here is from genome assembly GCA_934661715.1 of uncultured Oscillospiraceae bacterium. Classification (GTDB taxonomy): domain Bacteria; phylum Bacillota; class Clostridia; order Oscillospirales; family Oscillospiraceae; genus CAG-170. The sequence goes on from CAKUJL010000025.1 coordinate 5,942, forward strand.
GCTCCTGTAAAAGCTCGTCGCGGTCGACCTTGCAGATGAGGCTTCTGGCGCTCTTGTAGTTCGTGATATAGGTCGGGTCCTCAGAAAGAAGGTAACCGACGATCTGATTGATGGGGTTGTACCCTTTCTCGCTCAGTGCGCTGTATACGGTGGTCAGCAGGGCCTTCATTTCCTGATTCTCTTCATCGGGAACTACAAATTTAATCGTGTTGTCGTCCATAACGGTTAACCTCCTTCGTTGGTGTTTGTCTTACGATGGTAGTATCATAGTATATTTGCGAGGCAAAGTAAATATCCTGAACATTTCATTTATGTTACAAGATTTCGTGCCGGATGACATAATGCCACACAAGATATATTATCGGCAACCAACGAGGAGGGTAGAGCCGTTCGGACTGTGGTTTTAACGGAGCGTGACGTTCTTTTCTTCCTTGAGTGCTTTCAGCACGCGGTCGACAACGCCGGTGGAGTCTTCGTCCGTGAGCGTGCGGTCGTCTGCGCGAAGCTCGAGGGAGAAGGCGACGCTCTTCTTTCCGGCGGGAACGCCGGGGCCGCGGTAGATATCGAAGAGGTTGATCTTGCGAAGGAGCTTGCCTGCCGCGCCGGAGATGCAGCGTTCGAGCTCGCCGACGGTGAGCGATTCCTCGCAGACGAGGGCCAGATCGCGCGTGACCGCCGGGAAGCGGGGCAGGCTGTGGAAGACGCGCTCTTCGGCGACAGACGCTTCGATGGTCGTAAAGTCGAGGTCCGCGACGTACACCTCGCCGCCGATGCCGTAGGTCTCGGCAACCAGCGGATGGATCTGGCCGATGGTGCCCGCGACCTTGCCGTCGATCAGAATGTCGGCGCAGCGGCCCGGATGATAGCTCGGGTTTTCGCGGTTGGCGACATATTCCGCGGGCTTGACGTTCAGAAGCTCCAGCAGCGCGTCAATTTCGCCCTTCATCGTGAAGAAGGTCTCGTGTTCGCCGTAGGTGCCGAAGATGAGGTGGCGCGGCTCTTCGGGAAGATCCTGTCCGTCGACGGGGAGATACACACGGCCGAGCTCATAGAGCTTGACGCCCTTATTTTTCATCGCGTAGTTGCGCGAGAGAATGTCGAGCATGCTCGGCAGAATGATGGTGCGCATGATGGACGTGTCCTCACCCAGAGGATTGACCAGCTTCAGGGTCTTGCGCAGGGGAGAATCCTTCGGAACGCGCACAGCGTCAAAGGACGCGGGGGAGACGAAGGAGTAGGTGATAATTTCGCTGTAGCCCAGGCTTCTTGCCGCAGCGCCCGCCTGATTTTCCAGCATCGCAGTATCCGAGTAGCCGCCGCGCGTCGTTGTGCCGCGCATGAGCGTCGTTGCGATGTTGTTGTAGCCGTAGTACCGCGCGACTTCCTCGGCGATATCGGCCATGCAGCGAAGGTCGGGCCGCCACGACGGAACCTGAATCTGGCCGTCCACAACGGGGACCTCTTCGCGGCGCAGGTATTCGACCATGTCCGCCTCGGGAATGTCGGTGCCGAGCAGCGCGTTGATCTTCTCGGGCTCGAGCGGCAGCGTCACAGGCGCGGGCACGTAGTTGAGAATATCGATCATGCCGTCCATAACCTCGCCAGCGCCCAGAAGTTCAACTAACTCGCACGCGCGGTTGACCGCCGGAACGGTCAGCATCGGGTCGATGTCCTTTTCGAATTTTGCAGAAGCGTCCGTGCGCATACCAAGCGCCAGCGCCGTCTTGCGGATGGAAGAGCCGAGGAAGTTCGCCGACTCAAAGACGACGTCGACGGTATCTTCGACGATCTCGCTGTTTTCGCCGCCCATGATACCGGCCAGGCCCACGGGCTTCGTTTCATCGGCGATGACGAGCATATCGGGCTGCAAGCTGCGGACGTTGGAATCGAGCGTCGTGAGGGTCTTGTCTTCTCCTGCGCGGCGGACGATGATCTTGCCGCCGGAGACGTAGCGGTAGTCAAACGCGTGCATCGGCTGGCCGTATTCGAGCATGACGTAGTTCGTGATGTCGACGATGTTGTTGATCGGGCGCACACCGGCAGAGCGCAGACGCTGGCGCATCCACTTGGGGGAAGGCGCAATTTTGACGTTGCGCACCATACGCGCCGTGTAGCGCGGGCAGAGGTCTTCGGCTTCCACATCCACGTCCAGAAGGTCGGTCAGAACGCCTTCCGCGCCGCCCTTGACGACGGGCTCGTGGTGATGCATCGGCACATTGAAGGCCGCGGCGGTCTCTCTTGCCAGGCCCAGAAGGGAATAGCAGTCGGGGCGGTTGTTGGTGATCTCGAACTCGACGATGGAATCATCGTTGCCGATGACCTTGTTCATGTCTTCGCCGATTTCGGCGCCCTCGTTATTGAGAATCCAGATGCCGTCGGCATACGCTTCGGGGCAGTCGTGCTCGGTGAGGCCAAGCTCTTTATACGAGCAGAGCATACCGTTCGACTCGACGCCGCGCAGCTTTCCCTTCGTGATGTGCACGCCGCCGGGAAGATAGGAGTTGTGCTTTGCAACGGGGACGAGATCGCCCTCGTTTACATTCTGTGCGCCGGTGACGATCTGAAGGGGCTCACCCTCGCCAACGTCTACCATGCAGACCCACATGTGGTCGGAATTTTCGTGCCGCGCCATCGACAGAACCTTGCCCACGACGACGTTTTTGATGTCTTCATCCATGCGCGTGGTCGTTTCGACCTTCTGACCGGCGATGGTCATGATCTCGTCGTATTCCTTATCGGTCGCGGTGATGTCCACGAACTCGCTGAGCCATTTTCTCGAAATATTCATAGTTTCATCCTCCTTCTTAGAACTGCGACAGGAAGCGGATGTCGTTTTCAAAAATCATGCGCATGTCGCTGATCTTGAACCGGCGCATGGCCATACGCTCCAGACCGATGCCGAACGCGAAGCCGGAGTAGATTTCCGGGTCGATATCGCAGTTCTCGAGCACCTTCGGGTGCACCATGCCGGCGCCCAGAAGCTCGATCCAGCCCTCGCCCTTGCAGGTCGGGCAGCCGGCGCCGCGGCACTTGAAGCACTGCACGTCGACCTCGCAGCTCGGCTCGGTGAACGGGAAGTGGTGCGGCCGGAAGCGGATGACGGAGTCCTCGCCGTACATGGCCTTAATGAGCGTCTCGAGCGTGCCCTTGAGGTCGGCCATCGTGACGCCCTTGTCGATGACGAGACCTTCGATCTGGTGGAACATCGGAGAGTGCGTCGCGTCGACCTCGTCCTTGCGGTAAACTCTGCCGGGCGCGAGAATGCGGATGGGAGGCGTTTTGATTTCGTCCATGGCCCTGATCTGCATGGGGCTGGTCTGCGTGCGAAGAAGGACCTTCTCGTCGTCTGTGATATAGAACGTGTCACTGCGGTCTCTCGACGGATGGTTTTCCGCGATATTCAGCCGCGTAAAGTTATAGTCGGCAAGCTCGACCTCGGGGCCGTCCAGAACGCGGAAACCCATGGAGATGAACAGATCCTTCGCTTCGTCGAGGGCCTTGTTCATCGGATGGCGGTGGCCCAGCTGGACGGGGTCTCCGGGGATGGTCACGTCGATGGCTTCGGCATCCAACTTCGCTTCCAGCGCCTTGGCCTTCAGGGCGGTCTTCGCTTCTTCGAGCTTTTCCTCGATCGCCGCGCGGACATTGTTGGCGGCCTGACCCATGACGGGGCGCTCTTCGGCGGAGAGCTTGCCCATGGACTTCAGAACGCCCGTCAGCTCGCCCTTCTTGCCGAGGAACCGCACGCGCAGCGCGTCCAGCTCGTTGGTATCCGACGCTTTGCTGAGCGCTTCTAACGCTTCTTGCCGGATTTTTTCCAGTTGCTCTTTCATAAACAAAAACTCCTTCTTGTGATGATACGAAATTCTGCCGCTGTGAGGCAAAAAAATAAGCCTTCCTCCCACAAAAGGGGACGAAAGACTTCTCTTCCGCGGTACCACCCGCAATTCGCCTGACAGCGCACTTGAAGTTTGTAACGGAACTGCCCGGAGAGCCCTACTTGCAGGCAAAGCCCACGTTCAGACCTCAGCTCACGGGAGAAGGCCCAGACGCTCCCGGCAGACGGTTTCCAGCACCCCGTCCTCTCTATAGCCGTACATGAACGCCGGACAAGCCCGGTCAAAGCTTTTTTCAATCTTTCGATATACTAGCATAAATTATCAGATTTCGCAACTTAAAAATTCAGTGTCCTCAAAAAACCTCGTAGAGTTTCGCCGCGCACGGCGAAATAAAATGTGAATTCATTTTATCCGGCGGCTCCGCCGACCGGAAAAATACCTATCGCCTCGCGAGTGTGGAATTTTTGGCCCATCGGGACAAAAATTATGCGCGAAGTCGAGGCGCAACCTTTTTGCCGAAAAAGCATCGCTTTTTCGGCAGGTTTAATTGACTGTTTTTTGCCGCTGCGGTATAATATAAGAAAAACGGATGAAAAAAGCAAAAAGGGGAGGCATCGCGATGGCAAGACCTGTCTGGATGGCGGAAAGAACGTCCCGCTCGCTAGTCAAATCGCTTCTTCCCGTGCGGCCGCGCTGGGCGCACAAGGGCGATTTCGGCAAGGTTCTGCTTCTTTGTGGCTCGAAGGGGCTTGCGGGCGCGGCGATGCTGGCGGCAAGGGCGGCGCTCCGGACGGGAAGCGGGCTTGTGTATCTCGGCGTGCCGGAGGCAATTTACGGCGCTGTGGCCGGTTCGTGCGCAAGCGCGGTCGTGTTTCCGCTTCCCTGTGACGAAGATGGGCGGTTTTCGTTCGAGGCCGCCGGGGAAATTGAAAAGAAACTTTTCAACATGGACGCGGTGCTCTTCGGGCCCGGCGTGGGGCAGTCGGAGGAGCTTGGGAAGCTTCTGAACTGGCTGTTAGAGAATTGCCGCGTGCCGTTGGTTCTGGATGCCGACGGCATAAACCTTTTGGCCGTGCATATGGATATACTGCGCGGAAGCAAATGCCCGGTGATCTTAACGCCGCACGACGGAGAATTCCAGCGGCTCGGAGGAAATCCCAGGGCAAAGGACCGGACGCTCGAGGCTCGAGCCTTTGCCGAAAAAACGAAGACCATTCTCCTTCTCAAGGGCCACCGCACGATCATCACGGACGGGCTCAACGTCTACCGGAACACCACCGGAAACCCCGGCATGGCCACGGGCGGCAGCGGAGACGTTTTGTCAGGCGTCATTGTCTCGCTCCTCGGCCAGCACGTGATGCCTCTGGAGGCGGCGGCCGCGGGCGCGTGGATTCACGGTGCGGCAGGAGACCTGGCGGCACGGGAAATCGGCGAATACGGCATGATCCCGGACGATATCATCGAGCGTCTTCCGCGACTTCTGAGGTAAAAGGTGAAAATGAGTTGCGGAAAACACTTTTGGCAATGGCGGCGGCGCTTTTGACGCTTCTTTGCGCGTGCGCCGGGAAAGCACCCGATACGGCGCAGCAGGCGCTGACCTTCCGGACGCAGGCGCTGGAAAACGACTGCGCGTTTCAGGCGGCAATTACGGCAAGCTTTGATGACAGCGTCGCGGAATTTACGCTTTCGTGCGAGCACACTGCCCGCGGCGGAACGGTGATGACCATTTTGTCGCCGGAAACGCTCGAGGGCATCACCGCACAGACGGACGAGACGGGCGCGAAGCTCGTGTTTGACGGCGCCGAGGCGTCCTTTGGAACGCTGGAGGTACTCGGACTTTCTCCGATGGCCGCGCCGCAGCTGATCACCTCGGCGTGGGAGTCGGGGTACATTGCCTATACCGGAACGGAAGACGGGCTTCTTCGCGTTACTTATACCTGCGGGTATGGAGAAGACGCGTACACCGTCGATACCTGGTTTGCAGACGGCATACCGGTTCACGCGGAAGTTTCCCGCGCGGGCAAAACTGCCGTGCAAATAGATGTGACTGATTATATTTTACGAAAGGCAGAGACATACAATGAAATTACTCAAACGAACCTGGGCAGATATCTCGCTGGACAATCTGGAGCATAACTACCGGACGCTGCGCGAACACGTCGGCAAGGGCCCGCGTTTCCTCGGCGTCGTGAAGGCCGACTCCTACGGACACGGCTCCGTGCAGGTCAGCCGGACGCTGGAAGAACTCGGCGCGGAGTATCTGGCGGTCTCGAACCTCGAAGAGGCTGTGCAGCTGCGTAACGGCGGCGTGAACCTTCCTGTCCTGATTCTGGGCTACACGCCCCCCGAGTACGCGCCGGATGAGGCGGAGCTTCACATCACGCAGGAGGTCCACGGCCTTCAGTACGCCAAGGATCTCAACAAGGCCCTCGAGGGAACCGGCCGCAGGCTGACCGTCCATCTGAAGATCGACACCGGCATGACCCGGCTCGGCTTCTTTGCCGACCAGCCCGAAGCGACGCTTGCCGCTCTGGTGGAGGTCGCGCAGCTGCCGAACCTCTACATTGAAGGCGTTTTCATGCACTTCTGCGTCTCGGACTCCAAAAAGCCCGAGGATATCGCGTTCACAGAGCTTCAGCACCAGCGCTTTGTCGACATGCTGGCGCTCATGAAGACCAAGGGCATCGAGCCCGAAATTCGCCACTGCTGCAACTCCGGCGCGACGATTCTCAAGCCCGAATACGCAATGGACATGATCCGTCCGGGCGTTGCGACCTACGGCTTCCATCCGTCGCCCGACACCGTGGGCGAAATTGACCTGCGGCCGATGATGAGCCTGCACACCTCCATCGCGCAGATCAGAACCATCGCCGCCGGCAAGTCCATCAGCTACGGCAGAACCTACACCACCCCCGAAGACAAGCTCGTCGCCGTTCTTCCCATCGGCTACGCCGACGGCCTGAGCCGCCTTCTTTCCAACCGCGTCACCTTCCGCATCTGCGGCAAGGAAGCGCCCGTCGTCGGCAGAATCTGCATGGATATGTG
>CAKUJL010000026.1 GCA_934661715.1 uncultured Oscillospiraceae bacterium
GCCGATGTGGGCATCGGCCCCTACGCATGGATTGGCCACACCCCGTATTTCCTCATCCCGCATTTATGCGGTGATGCCCAATTGCTTCTGTAATTCGTCGAGATCGAGGTGCAGGATCTTCGAAATGCCCTGCTCCTGCATCGTCACGCCGTAGAGAACGTCGGCGGCCTCCATCGTGCCGCGGCGGTGCGTGATGACGATGAACTGCGTCTTGCCGCTGAATTTGTGAAGGTAGCTTGCAAAGCGCTCCACGTTCCGGTCGTCGAGCGCGGCGTCAATTTCGTCGAGCATGCAGAACGGCGTCGGCCGCACCTTCAGAATCGCAAAGTACAGCGCGATGGCGACGAACGCCTTTTCTCCGCCGGACAGAAGCGTGATGGTCTTGAGCTGCTTGCCGGGCGGCTGGACCTTGATCTCGATGCCGCAGGAAAGCGGCTCCTTTTCGTCCTCGAGTTCCAGAGACGCCTTGCCGCCGCCGAACATTTCGGTAAAGGTCGCGCCGAAATATTCGTTGATCCGCGCAAATTCGCGCACAAAGATCTCCGTCATTTCGCGCGTGATATCGCCCACGATGGTCTCGAGCTCTGTCTTCGCATGCAGCACGTCGTCGCGCTGGCTCGATAAATATTCGTAGCGTTCGCTGACTCTGGCATATTCGTCGATCGCGCCGAGGTTCGGCGTGCCGAGGGCGGACATTTTCCGCTTGACCTCGCCGATGCGCCGGTTGGCAGAGGCGATGGACTCGACCTCGACTGCCTCTTCCTTCGCGCTCGAGGGCGTGAGCTCGTAATTTTCCCAGAGCTTGTCGATGAGCTGCTTCTGCTCGAGTTCGCTCGTGGCCTTCTTCTGTTCGAGTCTGGCTGACTCGCGCTCGAGAAGCAGAATGTCCTTGTTTTTCTCCTGCGCCTGCTTTTCGGTCTGGTTGCGTTTGGCCTCCAGTTCCGTTCTCTCCGAAACCTGCGCTTTGAGCGTCTGTTCGCCCTCTTCGGTGCGCTTTTTGAGCTGTTCGATCTCCTCGAACTGCGCTGAAATTTCCTGCTGGGTCAGCTGGATCTGCGCTTCGAACGAAGCGATCAGGCTTTCCTTCTGCGCCCGGTCTCCCTGCATCTGTTCGCGCAGCGTCTGCATCTGCATAATTGTCTGCTCGGCGGCCGTCTTTTCCGCATGCTTTTCGGCAAGCGTCATGCGAAGCTTCGAAATTGCCTCCTGTACGGAAGAAAGTTTCCCTGTTTTTTCCTCGCTCTCGGCCTGCCGCTGCGCCTTTTCGGCTGCGCATTTTGTGAGCGCCGCTTCCGCGCTGTCGAGCTGGCCGCGAAGAAGCGTCAGCCGCCCCTCGTCGCTGCCGCTGCGCTTCGAGAAGTGCTCAAGCTCCAGCCGCAGGCTTTCTTCGGACTGCGAAACGGTTTGCAGCAGAAGCTCGACCTGCTTTTGTTCCTCCGTCCGGCGCAGCGCCTCGTCTTCTGCCTCGCGGAGCTCTGCGCCAATGTTCTTGAGCTCAAACTCCGTCTCGGCCAGCTGCGAATCTGCCTCCTGCAAACTCTTTTTAAGAGCCGCCTGCTCGTCCGTCAGCTTCTCCTGTTCCTGCTCGAGGCGCTTTAGCTCGTTGGCTCTTGATAAAACGCCCGCGCTTTTCGCGCTCGAGCCGCCCGTCATGCTGCCGCCGGGGTTCATGACCTGCCCGTCGAGGGTAACGATGCGCACGCGGTTTGCGCTCTTTCTGGCCATCTCGATGGCGTGGTCGAGCGTTTCGGCGATAACGGTCCTGCCGAGAAGGTTTTCCAGAATGCCCTGATAGCGCGGGTTTGTCTGCACGAGCTCGCTGGCAGTGCCGATAAAGCCCGGCATTCTCTCAAGCTGCGGCTCAGGAATCTTCCGGCCCGTGACGGTGCTTAAGGGCAGGAACGTCGCCCGGCCGCCGTCTCTTCGCTTGAGCATTGTAATCGCCGCCTTGCCGCAGGCCTCGTCTTCTACCACGATGTTCTGCGTCGCAGCGCCGAGCGCGGTCTCGATGGCGGTCGTGTATTTGTCTTCGACGCGGATGAGCTTGGACACGGGCCCGTGGACGCCGGGAAGAGCGCCTCTTTGCGCCTCCTGCATCACAAGGCGCACGGCCTTGGAAAAGCCCTCGTAGTCCCGCTCCATCTCGCGCAGCATGTTGGCCTTCGCGTCCAGCGTCCGCAGCTGAACGGAAAGGGCGTCCAGCTTCGATTGCAGCGACTGCTTTTTGTCTCTGCGCGTTTTGGCCCGCAGTTCATACCCCGCGATGCGGTTTTTGGCCGACTGCACGCCGTCGTTCGCGGCCTCCAGGGCCTTGAAGCACTGCGTCTTCTGCGCCTTCACGTCGGCAAGACGCGTCTGGTTCGCAGCCAGATCGTCCTGCAACGTCTTCTTTCGCGCCTCAACCTCTTCCATCGAGGCCGTCAAGGACGCGATCTGCGTTTTTTTGTCTCCCGCGTCGGCGGTAAGAAGATTTTCCTGCGCCGAGAGCTGCAATAGCGCCTGTTGCGCCGCGGCCAGCTCCTTTTGTACGGCGGAAGCCTTCCGCGACAGCTCGTCCGCGTTTTGTTCCAGCGCCGCGCACGCCTCGTCAATTTCCGCGATTTTCGCCGTCTGCTGTTCGATCGTCTGATCGATCGAGCCGCTGCGTTCGGCCTGATCGTCCATCTCACGCCGGGCACGCTCGATATTCTGCTGCAAATGCTCGACCTCGGCCTGCAGGACGGACGCGTCCGCCTCTTTTTTCTGCTGCTCGGTTTTCGACTGCGTGATCTTTTCGCGCAGCAAGTCCAGTTCCAGCGATTTCTGGTTGAGCTGCAAGGCCATCTGCTCGGCCTGATGATACAAAGAATTCAGCGCGTCGTGCGCCTGCTCGAGGACGAACGCGGCGGAGGTGTAGTCCTCCTGCGCCTTTTTTGCCGTTTCTGCGACCTTGTCGAGGCTGTCCAGCCACACGGTGACTTCTAACCCCTTGAGCTCGTCTCGCAGCGTCAGGTATTTCTGCGCCTTCTCGGCCTGCTGGCGAAGGGGCTCGACCTGAAGCTCCAGCTCTGAAATTTTGTCTCCGATGCGAAGCAGGTTGTCCTGCGTATTGGAAAGTCTTCGCTCGGTCTCCTCTTTTCTGTGGCGGTATTTGGAGATGCCCGCAGCCTCTTCAAACACCTCGCGGCGGTCGGTGGACTTCTGCGCGAGAATTTCGTCGATGCGTCCCTGACCGATGTTGGAATAGCCCTCGCGGCCAAGACCCGTGTCCATGAGAAGCTCGTTGATATCGCGAAGTCTGGCCGACTGCTTGTTGATATAATACTCGCTCTCGCCCGAGCGGTAATACCGGCGGGTGATCATGACCTCCGGCGTCTCCAGCGGGAGCGTGCCGTCCTGATTGTCCAGAATCAGCGTCGCCTCCGCGTAGCCCACCGCGGGCCGTTTTAACGTGCCGCCGAAGATGACGTCCTCCATCTTGGCCCCGCGCAGCGCTTTGGAGCTCTGCTCGCCCATGACCCAGCTGATGGCGTCGGATATATTGGATTTGCCGCTGCCGTTCGGCCCGACGATCGCGGTGATGTCGCTGTCAAACTGCAAAACGGTCTTATCCGGGAAGGACTTGAAGCCCTGAATTTCCAAAGAACGAAGATACACGCGCTTACCTCTCAGAAAACATACTATCGTGATATTGTACCAACTTTTCCGCAAGATTTCAACCATCCGCCTCTCTGCTTTCCCAAAAAAGAAAACCCGTAAGCAAGTGACCGGCTTGCTTACGGGCTTCTATGAAAAAGAGAGGAAAATGAAAAAAGACTGTATCGCTTCTTGCACTATTATACTATCAGGGGTTTGTTAAAAAAGATAGCGGGCATTTATTAAATATTTATAAAATCAGCCGTTAATTTTTGTTAATATCTCCAGTTTGTTCGCCTTCTGGGCGGGTCTAAAACATGGCGATGTGACCGGCAGCGAGGAATTTTCGTGCTGAGCAAGCCATTTTTCCGCAGGAATACTTTGTGTATTTCAAGGGAAAATGGCGCGGCGCAGCGCGAAAAGGCCCGCTGTCCGGGTGCATCGGCAGGTTTTAGACGCGCCCCTTTTACAGAAATCGTTCAGAGAGCTCTTCCATGCGCAGCTTGAGCTTTTCCTGGCCGCGGGCGACGGCGGCAAGATAGGACGAGATCGCGTGGAAGGCCTCGTCGCTCTGGCGGTTGTGGGCGGGATATTTTCCGGCCTTGAAATTTTCGAGCACGATCTCGTAGCGCTGCGACGCTTTGTGCACGGCGTCGGCCCACGAGATATAAATTTCCTCCTGCGCGGTTCTTCCCACGCGTGCCATCAAATCGCGGTCTTTCGAGAGCCTTGTGAGCATTTCCGCCATCGACCGCGCGTTTTCCTCGATCAGAAAGCCGCTTTCGCCATCTATAATATCCTCCGCCGCGCAGCTTCCGCGCACGAGCACGCTTCCGAGCCCGCACGCCGCCGCCTCGCGCACGACAAGGCCGTTCGTGTCAAACGTCGACGGGAAGAGGAACAGGTCCGCCCGGCAGTACCACGCGCGGATGACGTTCCGGTCATAGGCCGGGGCGGTAAAGAAGACGCGCTCGTGCAGGCCCAATTTTTCCGCGTACGCGATGACCTCGTCGCGGTCCGCGCCGTTTCCGACGAAAACCATGCGGAACTTGATGCCAAGCGTCTGAAGCATCGCCAGCGCGTCGAGGATGATCTTGAGGCCCTTGTACCACATCATGCGGCCCACGAACAAAAATACCGGCACGTCCTCGGGCAGGTCAAAGTCCTTCGTCACCTCGCGGACGATGCTTTCTTCGACGCGGCCCTTCGCAAAATCGACGCCGTTCGGCATGACGAGATAGTCGCCCTGATAGCCGAGGCTCTTCAGATTTTCGCCCGCGCCATGGCTCACGGTCCAGACCTCGTCGCAGGCGGTGATGTTGTCGACGAGCACCTTCTTCGCTTCCTCCTGCAGGAGCTTTCCCTTGATGGCGTTTGCGATGTCAATGTCAAATTTCGTGTGATACGTAAAGACCAGCGGCACGGAAATCCGGTCGCGCAGGGCCCGCGCCAGCATCGCGGACGTCACCGGACAGTGGCAGTGGATGAGATCGAAGCGCCGCTCGGTCAGCTTCTCAAGCGTCTGGCTCGAAAACGGGAGCCCCGCGTGATAGCCGACGAGCTTCGTCAGATCGACGCTCGGGTAGCGAACGATGGGAAACGGAAACTGGCTGTCGTCCGCGTCCGGATAGGCGGGCGTTACGACCGTGGCCTGTTTGCCCTCGTCCGTCAGAATTTTCGCGTAGTTGACCACCGCGTTGGCCACACCGTCTGTGACCGGCGGGAAAGAATCGTTGATCAGGCAGATGCTCTGCTGCATGGGGAATCATCCTTTCTGTCTGTAAATGCCGTTGCGCTATTATAACCCGCTTTTGAGAAAAAGGGAAGACACAAAAAAGCGCTTGCATTTGTCCGGCATTTGGTCAATACTATAAAATAGTTTTTCGAAATCGCATTTTGGAAAAGAGGCTTCCCATGCAGCTCACCGTCGACGGCCTTGCCGTTACTGTCCAGCGAAAATCCATTAAGAATATGCACCTGCGCGTGCTTCCTCCCGCGGGAGATATTGTCATCACCGCGCCGAACCGGCTCCCAAGCGCCGCCATCGAACGCTTCGTGCGCGAAAAGCGCGGCTGGATCGAGCGCCAAAAGCTGAAAATCGCGGCCCGTCCGGCGGTTACGAACCCCGCTTATCTGGACGGCCAGACGATCTGGCTCTGGGGACAGGCGCTCACGCTCCGGCTCTTTTTCGTCTCGCGCGGCAGAAAGGCGGTTTTGCAGGGCGATACGCTCGCGCTCTTTGTTCTGGATACGGACGATTCGACTGCGCGGGAAGCTGTCCTTCTGGAATTTTACCGCGAACAGCTGCGATCTGCGCTCTCGCAGCGGCTTCCGGTGTGGGAGGCGAAAACGGGGCTCCATGCTTCCGGCGTTCAAATTCGGAACATGAAGAGCCGCTGGGGCACGTGCAATGTGCGATCCGGGCGCATCCTTCTTAATTTACAGCTTGCCAAGCAGCCGCCGGTGTGCCTCGATTACGTCCTCGTCCACGAGCTGACGCACCTGCGCCATCCGGACCACAGCAAGGCCTTCTGGGACGATGTCTGCCGCGCATTTCCGGATTGGAAGCAAGTGCGGCGGCAGCTCAACGAAAAGACCTTTCAATAGCAAAACCCCGGAAACCGTCTGGCTTCCGGGATTTTCTTTACACTTCTTCGCGTTCTCTGAGACCCGCGACCTTCGAAATGGGAAGCGAGAAGCAGATCGCGCCCGCTCTTGTGCCGGGGCCGGCCAACGTTGTGATGGCCTGCATGATGGCGGCCTTTTCGTCCGCGTGCGCAACGATGTACACAACGTCTTTTTCATCGGCCAGCCGGACGCCGAAAAATTTCTCGGCCCGGTCTTTGCCGGTGCCCTTTGCGTGCAGGACCGTTCCGCCGCCTGCGCCTGCGCTTCTCGCAGCGTCCATGACGGTGTCGGAGTAGCCTTCGTTCATAATGGCTATGATCAGCTCATGCGAAAAATCCATCGCGGGTTTTCCTCCTGTCTGTGTCGAATCGGTCAGAAAGCCGAGCGTACTGCCCCCGGCTACGCTTTTGAGCGGGATGGCCATCATCACGCCGTTTCCGGGAATGTCGATAAAAAGCTTTCGTTTGGCCGCCTTGAAGATCTGCTGCGTCTGTTCGCCGTCTGCCACGGTGCTGACGATCGCCTTCTGCGTCGCGTCCAGACCGTAATTGGACAGCTGCTCTCCCGTGGCCGTTCCGCGGCCAAGCTTCGTGAGCGTCATGCCCGTGCCCGCCGCAGCGTAGATGCCGGAGAGAATCTCGGCGCTGTCGCGCTCGGAAATTGTAATGACATAGTATAATTCCATCACACGGCCTCCCAGAGTTCGATGATCTCATTGTCGCCAAAGCTCGGAAGCACGGCGGTCTGTGTCTTTCCGCGGGACTTGAGCACATAGATCCCGCCCATGACCTGCACGGTGATGAGCGGCATCATCGCGACCAGCGCCACGATACCGAACGCGTCTGTCATCACGTTTCCGCCGAGCGCCGTACACGCGCCCATCGCAAGCGGCAGCATGAATGTCGCCGTCAGAGGGCCGGAAGCGACGCCGCCGGAGTCAAAGGCGATGGCCGTAAACGTGCGCGGGACGAAGAAGCTCAGACCCAGCGCGACCGCATACCCCGGAACGAGAAACCAGAGGATCGGAAGCCCCGTCAGAACGCGCACCATCGCAAGCCCGTTTGCAAGCGCCACCGCGACGGATAAGCTCAGGCCCATCGCCTTTGCCGAAATTGCGCCGGAGGTCAGCTCTTCGACCTGTTTGTTGAGAATATGCACCGCGGGCTCGGCGTCGATGATGAACCAGCCCATGAGCATCGCCAGCGGAATGAGAAGCCCCTCGAGCCCGCTCGTCACAAGCTCGCTTCCCAGCACGTAGCCCAGCGGCGAAAAGCCGACGTTCACGCCCGTAAGGAACAGCACGAGCCCCAGAAACGTATAGCCCACGCCGAGGGCGATGCGCGTAAACGGAAGCTTCCGCAGGTGCAGCGCAAATACCTGGAACAGCAGGAAGAACACGAAGATCGGCAGAAGCGCCATCGCGACTTCCAGTATGTATTCCGGAATGCTCCTGACATACGCCGCGCCGAGCGCCACAGAGTCCGAAAAGCCGCGCACAAGCAGCTCCACATCGGTCTGCGTGTCCGTGGGATAGATCGCGCCGAGCAGCATCACGGCCAGAACCGGGCCGATCGAGCACAGGGCAACGAGACCAAAGCTGTCCGCCTTGGCGTTTTCGTCGCTGCGGATGGACGCAACGCCCACGCCCAGCGCCATGATAAACGGCACCGTCATCGGCCCCGTCGTCACGCCGCCGGAGTCAAACGCGACGGACAAAAAGCCCGCGTCCGACAAAAAAGCGCCGATAAATACGATCGCGTAGAAAATGATCAGAAGCAGCCTGAGCGAGATCGAAAACAGAATTCTCGCCAGACACAGCATCAGAAAAAGGCCCACGCCGACCGAGACCGTGACGATCAGGACCGTCTTGTCGATCGCCGGAACATTCGTCGCCAGCACCTGCAGATCGGGCTCGGCCATCGTGATGGCGACGCCCAGCAGGAAGCTCACCAGCAGGATGAACCAGAGCTTTTTCGATTTTGTCATCCTTGCGCCGATGAGGTTTCCGATGCGCGACATCGAAAGCTCCGCGCCCAGCGTGAAAAGGCCCATGCCGACAATGAGCAGCCCCGAGCCGAGCAGGAACGAGAGCATCAGCCCCACGTCCACCTGCACAAGCGCCAAACACAGCACCGCCACGATCGCTGTCACCGGCAATACCGATGCCGCCGCCTCCTTCAGTTTTTCCGCCAACACCCGATACCGCAAAACGCCACTCCTTTTGTTCTTTCTTCTTGTGTTTGATTATACCAGATTTCCGGCCTTTTTGCCAGTTAAGAAACGCAAACAGTTGTAAACATTCTGCAAACGGAGACTACCTCGTAGAGTTTCGCCCCGCAGGGCGAAATAAAATGGAAATCCATGTTATCCGGCGGCTCCGCCGACCGGAAACATACCTATCGCCTCGCAAGTGTGGAATTTTGCCCCACCGGGGCAAAATTATGCGCGCAGTCGAGGCGCAATCCCTTTGTCGAAAAAGCGTCAGCTTTTTTGACAGTCAAGAAAAAGCCTGCCGTTTTCCAAACGGCAGGCTTTTTCTTGAATTATTTACGCCTTCTTGAGTTCCTTGATGCAGTTGGCGCAGACGTTCTTGCCCTTGTAGACCGTGATGCCCTTGGCGTCGCCGCAGAACACGCAGGTCGGCTCATACTTTTTCAGAATGATCGAAGAGCCGTCCACATAAATCTCAATGGAGTCCTTCTCCGCGATGTCCAGCGTGCGGCGCAGCTCGATGGGGAGCACGATGCGGCCCAGCTCGTCCACTTTTCTCACAATGCCTGTCGATTTCATGATTTTGTACCTCCGTTTTTTGGTTTCTTCCACGGGTGAACACGTCCACGGTGCGGCGGGACGCACAGCCGCGGAGATTAGGGATTGCTGATCATCCTTATCTTAACAGTCATTTATGTCCAAATTTTGAACAAACTACATTTTGTGGAGGAATTTTATGGCGATGTCGTATATTTGGTCGTTTTTTCTGCTGGCAAGCCTCGTCTGCGCCGCGTTATCCGGGAATTCGGCTGCCCTTTCCGCCGCCGCGCTCACCGGTGCGCAGAAGGGCGTGCAGCTGGCTTTGTCTCTGGCGGGCGCGCTTTCTCTTTGGAGCGGGGTCTCGAAGGCGATGACGGACAGCGGCCTAGCGGAGAAGCTGTCGTGCCTTCTTCGGCCGTTTCTTTCGCGCATTTTCCCGGAAACGTGCCGGGACGCGGAAGCGCTTTCCGATTTGAGCGCCAACTTTTCTTCCAACCTTCTGGGCCTCGGCAGCGCGGCCACACCCATGGGCATTTCGTGTGTGCGCCGGATGCAGATGCTTTCCGGTGACAAGACGAGAGCCAGCAACGAGATGTGCCGCCTGATCGTGATGAACACGGCCTCCATTCAGCTTCTTCCCTCGACGATCTGCGCCATCCGGGCAGGACTCGGCGCAGGACGCCCGTTTGAAATTCTGCCCGCCGTCTGGGTCAGCTCCATCGCCTCTGTCGGTGTGGGGCTTCTGGCCGCGTTCGTGCTGGAGGACAGGCTGTGACGGAATTTCTGGTGCCGGGGCTGCTTGCGTTTATCAGCGTGTACGCGCTTCACAAAAAGCAGGACGTCTACGCCTCGCTTCTGTCTGGCGCACGCGAGGGCTTTTCTGCGCTTCTTTCCATCGCGCCGGGGCTGGTGCTGTTGCTGACGGCGGTCTCCATGCTGCGTGCCAGCGGCTTTTTTGTGCTCTCGGCGAAGGCTTTGTCGCCGGTCTTCCGGTTTTTCGGTATGCCGCCGGAGCTTGCGCCCTTGATGCTCGTCCGGCCGGTGAGCGGCGGGGCGGCGCTGGCCGTGGGGAGCGAGATCATGCGCGAACACGGCGCAGACTCGTACATTGGAAAAAGTGCCGCCGTGATGCTGGGAAGCACCGAAACCACGTTTTACACCATCAGCGTCTACTTTGGCTCGACCGGCATCCGGGACACGAGACACACGGTTCTTGCCGCGCTGCTTGCCGATTTTACGGGCTTTTTCATGGCCTGCCTGACCACGCGGCTCTTTTTGTCCTGAAAGCTTCGTTTCGGACTGTACTTTCCGGCAACTCTTTGTTATAATAGAAAAATCTATGAGCTATGATCCGATAAAAGCAGCAATACGAAAGGTGTATGTAGTATATGAATGTCCTGATTGATTTGATTTCCAGGGAGGTTTCCGGCGCGTTTGAGAAGGCCGGGTTTGACCCCGCCTACGGAAAGGTCACGCTCTCGAACCGTCCCGATCTCTGCGAGTACCAGTGCAACGGCGCTCTGCCCGCGGCCAAGGTCTACCACAAGGCCCCCATCCAGATCGCGTCGGCTGTCAAAGAGCAGTTAGACGGCAACGCGATGTTTGAAAGCGTCGAGGCCGTGAACCCCGGCTTTCTGAACTTCAAGCTGTCAAATGCATTTCTCGCGCAGTACATTGCGGAAATGAATCTCGCCGAGCACTTTGGCGTCCAGCCCGAGCAGAACCCCAGAACCATCGTCGTGGACTACGGCGGGCCGAACGTCGCAAAGCCGCTGCATGTCGGCCATCTGCGAAGCGCCATCATCGGCGAATCCATCAAGCGCATTTACCGGTTCTTCGGCAACCACGTCATCGGCGACATTCACCTCGGCGACTGGGGCCTTCAGATGGGCTTAATTATCGCGCAGGTGCAGTCCCAGCACCCCGAGCTTTGCTACTTTGACCCCGACTTTACGGGAGAATATCCCGCAGAAGCGCCCTTTACGATCTCCGAGCTTGAAAAGATCTACCCCGCGGCCAGCGCAAGAAGCAAGGAAGACGCGGAATTTGCCGAAAAGGCGCACAACGCGACCTATTTATTGCAGCAGGGCCAGCGCGGCTACCGCGCCATGTGGCAGCAGATCATGCGCGTGTCCGTTGAAGACCTCAAGAAGAACTACGAAAACCTCAATGTCAGCTTCGACGTGTGGCTCGGAGAGTCCGACGCGCAGGCGTATATCCCCACGATGCTGAAGATCGTCGAGGACAAGCACCTTGCCATCGAGTCTGACGGCGCTCTCGTCGTTCCTGTGCAGGAGGAGACGGACACAAAGGAAATGCCGCCGTGCATCCTTCTCAAATCCGACGGCGCGACGCTCTACGCAACGACCGACCTTGCCACCATTGTCCAGCGCGAGCAGGATTTCAAGCCCGGCAAGATTCTCTACCTCACCGACAAGCGCCAGAGCCTGCACTTTGAGCAGGTCTTCCGCGTCGCACGCAAGGCAGAGCTTGTCCCCGCTTCCACCGAGCTTGCGCACATCGGCTTCGGCACGATGAACGGCAAGGACGGCAAGCCCTTCAAGACCCGCGAGGGCGGCGTCATGCGTCTGGAGGTTCTGATTCGCGAGATCACCGACTATGTAACCGAAAAGATCAGGGAAAATCAGACCGTCTCCGACGAAGAGCTTCCCGAGACCGCGAAGAAAATCGCGATGGCCGCGCTCAAATACGGCGATCTTTCGAACCTCGCGACCAAGGACTATGTTTTTGACCTCGACCGTTTCTCCTCCTTCGAGGGAAACACCGGCCCCTACATTCTCTACACGATCGTCCGCATCAAGTCGATCCTTTCCAAATACGCGGGGAATGTTTCCGACTGCAAGCTCCTCCCGCCCGAGAGCCGCCAGCAGAAGGACCTCATGCTCGTCCTTTCGCGCCTTGCAGACAGCCTGTCTTCGAGCTACAAAAACTCCGCGCCGAACGAGATCTGCGCGTATATCTATGAGCTTGCCGGCGCGGCCAACAAGTTCTACCACGACGTGAAGATCATCTCCGAGCCCGACGAGGCGACCAAGGCCAGCTACGTCGCGCTCATGGATCTGACAAAGCGCGTGCTGGAGACGTGCATCGACCTTCTTGGCTTCAGCGCACCCGAAAAAATGTAATGCAAAGCCCGTTCATTGGGGGAACCAATGGGCGGGCTTTTTCGTCACAAATATAAAGAAGTTCTTAAAATTTCCCAGTTTCCTTGCAGAGTAACCGCATATCCTCTATAATGGAAACGGAAAGGGTAAAACTGCGGAAAAGAAAGGATGGTTTTTATGTATGCAAGAGATTTCCGTGCGCTGGCCCGGCAGGCGCTGTCCGGCAAATGGGCGCTCGCGGTCCTGACGGGACTTGTCGCCGCGATCCTCGGCGGCACGATTGGAAGCGGAGAAGCAGGCGACACGGTCAGCAGCCGCGCCAATGATGTCGTGCAGGATTACGGCTGGCGCTGGGACATTCCGGAGTTCGTCTACACGATTTTGTTCATTCTGGCCTCGCTGTTTACGGTCTATGTGATCGTCTGCCTGATCTTCGGCGGCGCGGTGAAGCTCGGGTACGCAAAGTTCAACCTTGCCCTGATCGATCACAAGGACGCGCAGGTTTCCGACCTGTTTTCGCAGTTTGACCGCTTTGGAAGCGGCTTCCTGCTGAACCTTCTGACGTTTGTCTTTGTCCTTTTGTGGACGCTGCTTCTCATCATCCCCGGCATCATCGCGGC
>CAKUJL010000027.1 GCA_934661715.1 uncultured Oscillospiraceae bacterium
TCTTAAGCCAAATCGCCGATCTCTACAGCGTGAGCGTTAGTGCGCTCATCGGAGAAATGCAGCCGCCGCGCGAGTCCAAGCCGCACTACCATATGTTCATTCTGCTTCTGTCGCTGGCGCTGACGTTCGCGGTGGCGACGCTGCTGTTTACGATGTTCACGATCTGCAAGATCCCGTATCCGGCATGGATGTTCTTTGTCTACGCGCTGCCGGTGGGGTCGATCATCTGCATCGTCTTTACGAGCCTCTGGTGGGGCATTTTGTGGCAGGGCGTGTCGGTGTCGGCGCTCATCTGGACGCTGGGATTGAGTTTGTATCTGTCGTTTGAACTCGAAAATGTGTCGCTCATTTTCCTCGTTTGCGCGGCCTTGCAGGTGCTGACCATTTTGTGGGAGGTTTTCCGCAAGTTCCTGCTCAAGAGCCGGGGCATTCCGGACGCAGAGGGTTAATACGGATGACTTGCTGTTCCGCGTCCACGTGCGCATGGACGCCGAAGGGGAGGATGCAGCGCGGCACCGCGTGGCCGATATTCAGATTGCACAGAATCGGAAGCTCTTTGTTGGCGATAACGCCGGCAAGGAGCTTTTTGTATTCGTCAGAATACACCTCGTCCATCGGTTTTCCGACGAGCACGCCGGAGACGGCATCGAAAACGCCGGTTTCCTTGAGCGTTTCGAGCGCCTTTTTGTAGGTCTCGGGCGGCATATACTCCTCGCAGGACTCGAGAAGCAGAATTTTCCCACGCCAGTCCTCCAACGACGGGAACAGGCCGTATTTTTTGCAGACTTCCGGCATATCCGGATAGCGCCAGCCGGAGAACATCTCATACATCGAGTCGATGCAGCCGCCCAGGATCTCGCCTTCAAACTGCGCCGGGCCCTGCAAAAGCTCGAAGCCCGTGTTCTTGTGCGCCGGAAGATCTAGGCCCACCTGGTCGGGGCCGAATTCCTTGCGGCTTTCGTACCAGATATCGCTCGGGCGAACTTCGCGGATGGTCCCGGTTTTCAGGAATTCTTCAAAATAGCGCTTCGTATAGGGAAGCATTTCCGGCGCAAGCTCGCACACGTCGGGCAAAAACGCCTGCCCGTAAAACGTTGGAAGGCCGGCCTTATGGAGCATAAAGTGGTTCAGCGTCGTGTCCGAGAAGCCGAGGAAGGGCTTTTTCGTCACGGCGTTTTTGAGTTCATTATTATCGAAAAGAAACGGAGCCAGCCGGTAGGTGTCGTCGCCGCCGATGGCGCAGAGGATGGCGTCGATCTCGGGGTCACGGAAGGCGTCCAATAAATCCTGCGCCCGGTGCTCGGGGTGCGCGGATAAGGACGCGAGACCGTCCAACGCGTGCGGCAGGAACTTGACGCGGACGCCGTAGTTTTTCAACCGCGTCAGACCGATGTCCAGCTCGTGGTGCATAAAGCCTTCGCCGAGAATGCCGCGCGACAGGCTGACGATGCCGAGGGTTTTGATCATAATACCGTCTCCTTTGCAAAATTATCTGAGGGAAAGGGAAACTTCGCGCACGAGTGCTTTGGGAAGCTTGACGGTTTTGCGGTCGTAGGTGACAAAGCCGTTGAGCTCGTCTTCCACATCGCTGAGCTGCGTGTAGACGCAGGCGGACAGGCCCTTTTCCTTTGCCGGGACGATCTGCTCCTGATAGAGCTTCCGGAAGGCCGCGCCGAGAGATTCCGCGTCGGAAAAGCCCTTGTAGCCGAAGCGTTTTTCGCCCCACGTGTGACCGGGGACGGCGAGGGTGTAGCCGCCAAACTCCGTGAGCGCGACGGCCCTATGCAGTTTATCTGGCCGGAAGCGGTAGGGCCGGAAGTAGACGTGCAGGCTCTGCAAATTCCCGACCTTCTGGTCGTGCCAGCCGCTGGCATGGTCGACGATGCGCGTGGGGTCCAGCTTTTTGATGTAGTCCGCCGCGGCGGCCGCGTCAAACTGGCCCCAGCCCTCGTTGAACGCGACCCATGTGCAGATGCACGGGCAGCTGTAGAGCTGGGCGAGCATTTCGGTCAGCTCCGTGTAATAGCTGGCTCTGGCGATGGCGTCGGTGCGGGCGAATTTTTTATAGTCGTGGTCTTTTAAGTGGATGCCGGTCACGAGCGGGGCGGAGATGGTCAGAAGGTGATACTTCCCGCCGCCGTTGATCATGTCCTGCCAGACGAGCATACCGAGCCGGTCACAGTGGTAATACCAGCGCATGGGCTCGATTTTGATGTGCTTTCGCAGCATATTAAAGCCCATGTCCTTCATGAGCTGGATATCAAAGACGAGCGCGTCGTCGCTGGGCGCGGTGTAGAGCCCGTCCGGGAAGTAGCCCTGATCGAGCACGCCGTTCTGGAAATACGGCTTGCCGTTGAGAAGCAGCCGCGGAACGCCGTCTTCGTCCTCGCCCACGCCGATCGATCGCATGGCGGCGTAGCTTGTGACGTGGTCTTCCCCGAGCGTCGCGCTAACATCATAAAGCGCCGGCGTCTCCGGAGACCAGAGGCGAAGCGCGTCGGGCGGAATTTCGAGGGCGCCGAAGCCCTTTTCGTCGGAGGTGCTTTCCGCGACGGCTTCCCCGTGCAGAGAAAGCGCGACATGCGCACCGGCGGGGTCTTTGGCCTGCACCTGATAGTAGAGTGTGTTTGTGATGAGGTCGGGGGTGTAGCGGATGGCCTTCACGTAATTATCCGGCACCCACTCGCACCAGACGGTCTGCCAGATGCCGCTCTGCGGGGTGTACCAGATGCCGCCGCGTTTCGAGCTCTGCTTGCCGCGCGAGAGCTGCGAGGCCTCCAGGTCGTCTCGCACCTGAATGGTCAGGTCGTTCTCTCCTGCGTGTAAAAACGATGTGAGGTCGGCTGTAAACGCGGTGTAGCCGCCTGTGTGCGCCATGACATACTGGCCATTACAGAAAACCTTCGCACGCTGGTCGCACGCGCCGATGTGAAGCAGCAGCCGCTTCCCGGCAAAAAGCTCGGAAACGAGAAGCGTTCTGCGGTACCAGAGAAATTCTCCGGGCAGAAGCGTCCGGTTTACGCCGGAAAGCTCCGCTTCGGGCGAAAAGGGGACGAGAATTCTGCCGTCCCAGGTGTCGGGCCTATCGCCTTTTTTCGTAATTGCATAGTCCCAGTAACCGTTCAGATTTATATAGCTTTCGCGCACCAGCTGCGGGCGCGGATATTCCTGCAAAACGGCGTCGGAATTCAGGTGTTCTCCCCAGATGGTTTTCAATCGAAATTCCCTCCTTTGGGCGGCTCGTCGAGGTCTTCTCCGCACTGCGGGCAGCAGTTGATGAAGACGACGCGGTTCAGCAACGAGCCGCAGTGCGGGCAGCGTGCGTATTTGAACGAGAAGGCGGTGTTGAAGGTCAGGACGATCAAGCCCGCGATGCCCCAGTATTTTGCCGAAGCGTCCAGCGTCAGATAGGCCACGGCGAACAGCGCCAGCTCCAGCAGCGTGCAGACGACATAAATGGTTCGGATGGTTTTGAATTTCACGCGAAGCCCTCCTTTTAGGGTGTATTCTTCCAACTCCCAACGCACCCGGACAGCGGGTCTTTTCACGCTGCGCCGCGCCATTTTTCCTTGAAATACGTCAGTATTCCTGCGGAAAAATGTCTTGCTCAGCGCAAAAACTCCTCGCTGCCGGTCACATTGGGAGTTGGAAGAATACACCCTAGGTAAAATGCTATTTGCCGCAGTATGTGCTGTAAAGCGCGAGGTGGTCGGCGATGCAGTAGTCGCCGGTCCAGGCGTGGGCGGTGACGCAGATGGCCGCGCGGCCATTTTCCATGATGCCGAAGCTCACGCAGCAGTTCATCGCCTGCGCGGTGTAGCCGGTCTTTGCGGCCTGAATGTTCACATTTCCGGTCTGCTGGGGCTGGATGCGGTACAAAAATTTGTTCGTCATCGCGACGCCGTCGGGGTTCTGTTCGGTCGGGCTGGACGTGTGGTGGACGGATGTCAGAACCTCGCGGCAGCGGGGATCATCGAGCGCGGCCTGCATAATGATCGCCATGTCGGAGAGCGTCGTGTAGTGGTTCTCGTCGTGAAGGCCGCTGGCGTCGACAAAGTGCGTGTCCTGAAGGCCCAATTCCTGCGCCTTTTTGTTCATGAGGTCAGCAAACGCTTCTTCCGAGCCTGCCACGGTGATGGCCAGCGCTTCGGTCGCTTCTGCGCCGGAGGGGAGGACCGCGCCGTAGAGAAGGTCCATCATCGATACCTCTTCGCCGTGGACAAAGCCCGCCATACTCGCGTCGGCCAGAAACAGGGGGTCAATGATCGACTGCGTCATGGTAAACGTCTCGTCCCAGTTTTCGATGTGCGCGGCGGCGGTGAGGATGGTCATGACCTTCGTCATCGAGGCGGGGAAGATGCGCTGATCGGCGTTTTTCTGCGCAAGGACGGTGTTCGATTCCAGATCGATGAGCAGCGCGTACTCGCTGTAGAGCTCCAGGTCGAGCGTTTTTGTATTTTCCGTGACAGCTGCGGGGGCGTAGGTTTTTTCGTTTTCCGGAAGGGGCTGCTCGGGCGGCTCCTCCGGCGCTTCTTCGGGGGTTTCGGCGGGAAGCGCCTCGGGCGGTTCTTCTGGCGTTGTTGTTGGTTCGGGCTGCGGGGCAGGGGCGGGCTCGGGTTCCTGCGTGGGCGCGGGCTGGACGGGCTCTGCCTGATTTGTTTTCGTGTCGAGCGGCTTATCGAGGCTGCTCAGCCTGCGGTAGGCAAAAAAGGCGGCTGCGGCCAGAAGTGCGATTACGGCCAGCGTGATGGCAAGGCGAAGAAGCGCTTTTTGCAGGCGCTGCTTTTTTCTTTCGCGCACGGCCCGTTCGTGCATGGCGCGGGTCTCGCCTATGGTTGGAAGGCGGTCGGTCGGAAGTTCGGTTGGCATGGGGGTCTCCTAAGTTCTATCGTTTTCTCCATCATACCACAAAATGAAACAGCCGGTAAGCCCCCGGAAAATTTTTAAGGTTTTTTAAGGCTGCACCACGCCATTGCGTCTGCGGCCTTCGCCGGATCTTTTGACCCAATGCCGCAGTTTGAAAACTTGAAATACATAGAGTATTCCTGCGTTTCCAAACCTTGCCTTGGGCCAAAATCTCTCGCCGAAGGCTCTTGCCGAGTGACGTGGAGCAGCCTTTCTTCACATTTTGGAAAAATCGCACGGGTAGAGGCGATGCCGGAAGCGGTCGAGCGAAAGGCGCGAAGAGGGGATAGCTTTTTTTCGGAAAATACAGTATACTATGGGCAGATTTCCTAAAGGAGGCAGAGACTCGAATGAAAACCTTTCAGATCATCACCGACTCGTCCTGCGATCTGCCGCAGGAGCTGGCGGACAAGCTGGACTTAGAGGTGCTGCCGCTGCACTTTACCATCGGCGGAACGACATATGAAAACTATCTGGATGGCCGTCAGATCGGCTTTCACGACTTTTTTGAACGCATCCGGCAGGGCGAGGCCGCGTCCACCAGCGCGGTGAACCCCGAGAGCTTCCGGGACGTGATGGAAAAAACCTTACAGGCGGGGCTGGACATTCTGTTTGTCGGCTTCTCGTCGGGGCTCAGTACGACGTATCAGTCCGGCTGCATTGCGGCGGACGAGCTGCGCGAAAAATATCCCGAGCGCAAAATTTACACCATCGACAGCCTCTGCGCCTCGCTGGGACAGGGCCTTTATGTCTACCTCGGGGCTTTGCAGCAGCAGGCGGGCAAAACGATCGAAGAGGTGCGCGACTATTTGGAAAGAATCAAGCTCCATCTTTGCCACTGGTTCACGGTGGACGATCTCATGTACTTAAAGCGCGGCGGCAGAATTTCCGCGACCACGGCCGTCCTCGGCACGGTCATGCAGATCAAGCCCGTCATGCACATGGACAACGACGGCCACCTCGCAAACGTCACGAAGGCCAGAGGCCGCAAGGGCTCGCTCATCGCGCTTGCTGAAAAGGCGCTCACGACGTCCACGGACCTTCCGTCGCAGACGATGTTCATCTGCCACGGCGACTGCTATGACGACGCGAAGTTCGTTGCGGACTATATCCGTGAAGGCTCCGCCGTGCAGGACATCATCATCAACTACGTCGGCCCCGTCATCGGCTCTCACACCGGCCCCGGCGTCGTTTCTGTATTTTTCTTAGGAACAGAAAGATAAGAAAAATGCGCGGAAATCTGACGATTTCCGCGCATAATTTATGCGGTTATTCCGCAGCTTCCTTCTGCGAAGCCTTCGATTTTTCGATCCAGGTGATGCCGAGCAGGATCAGAAGAATGCCGAGGCAGCGCTTGAGGCTGAACACGCCGTAGAACACGTAATCGAGCACCAGCGCCATGCCGAGGTTTCCGACCAGGGCCAGAATCGACGAGACGAGCACGTGCGTGTGAAGCGTTCCCACGATGATCAAGACCATCGCAAGAAGCCCGCACACCGCGCCGAGATACACCCACGCGGGCACGGAAAACACGTGCTCCGGCGAAAGCTCCGACGGGTTCGAGGTCAGGAAGACGAGCGCGAGAGACAGGAATGTTGCCTCAACGTAGTTGATCAGAGCGCCCTTTGCCGTGCCGAACACCTGACCGGCCTTGACGTTGACCATTTTGTTGACGGAGTTGAAAAAGCCGTTCAGGAAAGCGGTAATGTAGTAAAGCAGCATCAAAGTCCCTCCTCAGCCCATTACGACGAGCGCAACGCCCGCCGCCAGAAGAAGATACCCCGGAAGCTGCTTTGCGCGGAATTTCTGCACCGGCATGCCGAAGAGGCCAAACTGGTCGATGAGCTGCGAGGAAATGATCTGGCCCGCCGTGGAGATGGCCAGCATGACGCTCGCGCCGACTTTCAAGGTGCACCAGCTGCTCGACGCGACGATCGCGATGCCGAAGATGCCGACCAGATACACGTACCACGGGGCCCCGCGGAAATCGAGCTTCGTTCTTTTTGCCAGCAGGTAGGCCAAAAGCAGAATCAGCGCAATGCCGTGCACAAAAAAGCAGATGGCAAACATCGAGTAGTAGTTTCCAAGCTGGCCGTTGAGCGAGACCATTACGCCTTGCAGGGCGCCGGCCAGAAGCAGCAGGAGATAGTAAAGCATCGTCATTCTTCTTCCTTTGAAAATTGCCTGTCTATTATACAGAAATAACCCCGAAAACGCAACCGTCTGGCGAAAAAGCTTTGAAAATGAAGGACTCTACTGCGGGTAGAGCCCTTTTTCTACGCTTGGGAGAGCCGCGCTCCCGGAAAAGGAGGGGGCAAAACCGCCCGTTCGGGTGACTTTTTGCGCGGTCTGCCGTAAACTGACGGCAGAAACACAGGAGGCGAACACAATGGCGCAGACCAGAAGACTTTTGATTTTCGGCGACTCGATCGCCAAGG
Organism: uncultured Oscillospiraceae bacterium; assembly: GCA_934661715.1. Classification (GTDB taxonomy): domain Bacteria; phylum Bacillota; class Clostridia; order Oscillospirales; family Oscillospiraceae; genus CAG-170. The sequence continues at coordinate 7,344 of CAKUJL010000027.1, forward strand.
GCGTGACGTATCAGGACGGACGGTACCATCTGTGCGCGGGGCACAATTTTGACGCGCTGCGCGAAAAGGGACTGGACGTGCAGAATTTCGCGAAGATGGGCGCGTGCACCGATCTGGGACTCGAGATCGTAAAAAAGCGGCTGAGCGCCTGCGAAGAAGAAACGACCGCCGCGTTTTCCTTCGGCGGCAACGACTGCGATTTTGACTGGCAGGCGGTATCCGACCGGCCGGAGGACGAGCACCTGCCGAAAATTCCGGCGGAAGCCTTTTTGGAAAACTACCGCGCGATGGTGCATCTTGCAAAGGACGCGGGGGCGCGGGTGATCATGACGTCTCTTGTGCCGCTGGAGTCGCACCGGTTTTTGAACTTCGTCTCACAGGGGAAAAGCAAAGAGCGCATTTTGGCGTGGCTCGGGGACGCAGACCGCATTTTCCGCTGGCAGGAATACTACAACGATCTCGTCTGCCGGCTCTCGCGGGAGCTGTCCGTTCCGCTTCTGGACCTGCGGCCGGAGTTTCTGAGGAGCCCTGTTTTCCCGTCGCTCATCTCCGACGACGGCATCCACCCCACGCAGGCCGGGCACGATCTGGTGCACCGGTGCGCATGGGAGGCCGTTGGGAATCTGTAGCTCAGCTTCCGAGGCAGCTGGCGTGCTTGCGGTAGCCTGCGGCGAGGGCGTCGTCCAGCGTTTCAAAGTAGACGCGGTTATCTTCTCCGGGGAGCTTGCCGCACGCAGCGGTGTGGACGACCTTGGAAGACGCGTTTCCGACATAAGAATAAGTATCCGTCGTCTGGGAAGTCTCTTTCTGGACGGCGGATTTTTCTTCGGAGGAAATGGTGACTGTCGTTCCGTCCGAGACCGCGACGATTTCGCCCAGAAGATCGGTCCGGTAGACCGCGATGCCGCACTTGGAAAGGCGGCTCAAGGCCGCTTCGGTCGGGTGGCCGTAGTCATTGTCCGCGCCGACGCTGATGACGGCGTATTCCGGGTTTACGGCCTCTAAAAATTCTACAGACGAGCTTCCCGCGCTGCCGTGGTGCGCGACCTTGAGAACCGTTGCCGAAACGTCGACGTTTGCAGCCAGCATATCGTCCTCGGCTTCAAAGCCCATGTCGCCGGTGAAGAGGAACGATGTTTGCCCGTAGCGGACTCTGGCGACCAAGCTTCCCTCGTTCGGGTCGTCTCCGTAATCTTCGACCGGGCCGAGAAATTCCACGCTGGCCTCGCCGAGGGCGAACGTGTCCCCGGCAGTGGGGACGGTGATGGAAAGGTTCTGCTCTTCGGCGTATTTTACGATGTCAGAGAAGACCTTCGTGTGCCAGCTGTCAACGGAGCAGTAAAAGCTGTCGGTCGTCGTCGTGGAGAGCACGGCGGCCAGACCGCCGCAGTGGTCCTCGTCCGGGTGCGAGCAGATGACGGCATCCAGATGCGTGATGCCCAGCTCCTTTAGCCGCGCGATGAGCTTCTGGTTGTTTTTGACCTTGCCGCCGTCAATGAGCATGGTTTCGCCGCCGCAGCGCACAAGGGCGCTGTCGCCCTGCCCGATATCGAGAAAGCGCACCTCAAAGCTCGTATCGCCCGAGACCGCCGGCGCGGAAACGGGCTCCGCCTGATTTTCCAGATACCGGCTCACAAACACGGCAAGCAGACACAACACGAGAACCACGACGGTCATCTGCGGGGAAAGCTTTTTGGAAGCGCGGCGCTTTTTCATATTCCATCCTCCAAAGAAGGTTTTTCTTTTATTTTAGCGGAAAACCGCGGAACTTACAAGGGCGCACCGCATTTTGCGGTGCGCCCTTCGGCGGTTTTTGTTACAGCGCGGCCACTTCCGCGAGGATAGTGTCCTCGGTCTCGGCCATGGCCTGAAGCGTTTTGGAAAGGAGCGTGTCGAGCTCCCAGCCGAGCTGCTCTGCGCCTCTGGCGATCACGTCGCGCGAACATCCGGCGGCAAACTTCTTGTCCTTGTACTTTTTCTTGAGGGACTTGAGCTCCATGTCCTTCGTGCTCTTGCTCGGGCGCATGAGAGCCGCGGCCCAGATGAGACCCGTGAGCTCGTCGCAGGCAAAAAGCACCTTCTCCATCTCGCGCTCGGGCGCAACGTCGACGCAGATGCCGTAGCCGTGCGACACGACGGCGTGGATCATGTCCTCGCTCACGCCGCCCTTTTGCAGCATTTCAACGCACTTGACGCAGTGCTGCTCGGGGTAGAGCTCAAAATCAATGTCGTGCAGCAGACCGACCGTGCCCCAGTAATCGGCCTCCGCGCCATAGCCCAGATCGTTTGCAAACCAGCGCATTACGGCCTCGACCGTCAGCGCGTGCTGTAAGTGAAAATGATCCTTGTTGTATTCGCGCAGAAGCGCCCACGCGTTTTCGCGTTCCATAGTATCCCGCCTTTCGGTTTTTTCTTTCATCTTACGCAAAAATTTGCGCCTGTCAAGAGAAACTTCGCGCCGCTTCAAACCGAGAACAAATAAATCCCACAAAAACGTTCTTTTTGCAAGTTGGAAAGGTGTTTGCTTGCAAAAAATGAACGTTTTTGTTTTGAAAACGGCGGATTTTCTTTGACATTCTGATTTCTTCGTGATAGACTAGCGGCAGAAAAACCCATGCAGGAGGCATGTATGACACTGTTAGAGCGTTACCTGAACTACTTATCCCAGCTCTGCGAGGGCTCGCGGACGCCGCCGGAGGGCATTGTGCTCACCAAAACCGGCGACATGGAAAAGGCCATCGAATTGCAGCAGCAGATCTCCCAAATCGGCATCCCGGAATTTGTGAAGCGCTGCGCCGCGCAGGACGGCGAGACGATCGCGGACGAGGAATTGCAGAATTTTGACCCGTCCGAGATGCTGGCCGCCCTGTCGCAGATGGACGCGGGCGAAGAAGCGCCTGCCCTGGAAGCGCCGGAGCCGGAAGAACCCGCCGAGCCCGTGAAGACGGAGGTCCGCGACATCTACGAGGTGTTTCTGGACAGCGTGTGTCTGGAGGATCGTCTTCTTTCGTATCTCATCGACATTCTAAAGCGCGGCGCGAAGGATGAATTTCAGACACTTTCGCACGCGGCGGCGAGGACGCTTCTGGATATGGACGAGTTTCTTCTTTGGCTGGGGCACAAGGAGGCGTTTGCCGGGCCGGACGAGCGGGCCTGTGCGGCGATCATGGACGGCTGCCTGACCCGGCTGATGCAGGAGGGACAGAAGGAGCTGGCCGCGGCGCTCTTGTCCGGCGATGAAAAAACCTTCCTGCTGTTCCGGACGCAGGCGCCGGAGCTCGTGCATCTTCCCGACGCAACGTTCGAATGGTACGCGCAGAATTATCTCGACCGGTATTATCCCGTGCGGTTCATCTTAAAAATGAACGGCGTAGTATTTCCCGAGCTTTCGCAAAAGGAGGACTGACCATGGACCCCATCTATGTCACCGGCCACCGCAACCCCGACACCGACTCCATCGTCTCGGCGATGGCCTACGCGGCGCTTCAGAACGCGCTGGGAAACCGCGAATACGTCGCGGCGCGGCTGGGCCACATTTCGGACGAGACGCAGCTGGTGCTCGATCGCTTCGGCTTCCAGCCGCCCGTCCGCATCCAGACCATGCGCACGCAGGTGCAGGACCTGGACTACGACACGCCGCCGGCCCTTTCCCGCGCGGTCACGATCAGCAGAGCCTGGAAGGCCTTGCAGTCCGACCGCAGCATCCCGGCAATCCCCGTGACGAACGACGACGGCACGCTCTACGGTATGCTCTCGCCGTCAGAGATCGCGGAATACGACATGCAGACCATCACCAGCACCTACGCGGACAATCTGCCGATCTTCAATCTGCTGAACGTGCTCGACGGCAAGATCATCAACGAGGCGGGCTATCTCATTGACCGCGTGAGCGGCGACGTGTCGATCGCGCTGCCGCAGCAGAACGAAAATCTGCTCTTCTCCGGCAAAAACTCCATCGTCATCTGCGGCGACCAGCCGGAAATGGCAAAACGCGCGATCGAAATGCAGGCCTGCTGCCTGATCGTGTGTCAGGCGGAGCTGCCGCCGGAGCTGCGCGAGGCTCCTACCTCGACGTGCATCATCGCAACGCCGTTTGACGCGTTCAAGGCCGCGCGGATGATCTACCACGCCATCGAGGCCGGGCGCATTTGCAGGACCGAAGAGCTCGATGCGTTCCACCTGACCGATTTCGTCGACGATGTGAAGGAGGTCATGCTCGAAAGCCGCCACAGAAGCTACCCGATTCTGGACGAAAACGACAAGGTCGTGGGCACGATCTCGCGGTATCACCTCTTAAAACCGCGGCGCAAGCGCGTCGTGCTGGTCGACCACAACGAAATGTCGCAGTCTGTGCCGGGACTCGAGCAGGCGGACATTCTGGAGATCATCGACCATCACCGGCTTGCCGACATTCAGACCGGCGCACCTATTTACTTCCGGAACGAGCCCGTCGGCTCGACCGCGACGATCATCGCTTCGATGTATCAGGAGCGGGGACTTCTGCCGTCTGACCGGCTGGCGGGATTGATGGCGGCGGCCATTGTCGCGGACACCGTCATGTTCAAATCTCCGACGTCCACGCCGCGCGACCACCGCATGGCAGAGCGCATGGCCAGAATCGCGAACATTTCGCTCGACGAGCTCGGGCAGGCGATTTTCTCGGCCTCGATGGACGGCAAGGCGACGGACTCGCTGCTGTTCGGCGATTTCAAGGATTTCCACATTGCCGACCACGATTTCGGCGTCAGCCAGATCACCTGCATCGACTCCAAGCACATGATGGAGCGCAAGGACGAGTTCCTCGCGCTGATGGAAAAGACGATGACCGAGCGCGGCTTTACGCTGATGATTCTGATGCTGACGGACGTTTTGCTCGAGGGCACGCAGATTCTCTATCTCGGCGACGAGGACATTTTCCTGCACGCGTTCAACACGCCGCTCAAGGACCACACG
>CAKUJL010000028.1 GCA_934661715.1 uncultured Oscillospiraceae bacterium
GGGCTTTTCTGCACGCTTTTTGTCGCTTTGGCATAGAGTGATGCAGGGCGAAACGCCCGAAGCGAAAGGAGTGGAAACCTTGAATCAGGAAAATCAAATGGAAAACGGCGTGATGACGCTGCCGCAGTGTGCCGACGCCGACGGGAATCTTCCCTCGTGTGCGCCGCTGGCCAATCCCTATGTGCCGTTCCAGCAGACCGGAGCCGAGCGCTACAAGGCCTCGTGCGCCCTCATCCGCGGAACGCTCTTTCCGGGGCTCGATCTTCCGTATGGCGGGCAGGAAAACACACAGGAGAAGCTTCCCACGGCGTCTGTCGAGCTCCAGCAGCTCGGCTTTGCGATTCAGGAGCTGGCACTGTATCTTGACACGCACCAGTCGGACGACGAGGCCGCGCAGCTTTTTAACCAGTATGTCGAAAGCTATCAGATGGCCATCGAGCAGTATCAGCAGGCAAGCGGCCCGCTGACGCTCATGGACGCGGCGTCCGGCGGCACGTATGACTGGCTGGCTGGCCCGTGGCCGTGGGAATACGGAAAGGAGCGGTAAGACGATGTTTGTGTATGAAAAGAAGCTTCAGTACCCGGTCAGGATCCAGAACGTGAACCCGCAGCTGGCAGCAATTGTAATTTCACAATACGGTGGTCCCGATGGCGAGCTTGGCGCGTCGCTGCGCTACTTATCCCAGCGGTATTCGATGCCCTATGACGAGCTCAAGGGACTTCTCACGGACATCGGCACCGAAGAGCTCGGCCACCTCGAGATGGTCGGCGCGATTGTCCACCAGCTCACGCGCACGCTCACCGAAGAGCAGATGAAAGAGCAGGGCTTCGCGCCGTATTTTGTCGACCACACCGCGGGCGTCTATCCGCAGGCCGCGTCCGGAACGCCGTGGTCCGCCGCCACAATGGCCGTCACCGGCGACCCGATGGCAGATCTGGTCGAGGATATGGCCGCCGAGCAGAAGGCGCGTGTGACGTATGACAACATTCTGCGCTTGAGTGACGACCCGGATGTGAACGACGTTATCCGCTTCCTGCGCGAGCGCGAGATTGTGCATTTCCAGCGCTTCGGCGAGGCGGTGCAGCTGCTGCGCGAAAAGCTGGACGAAAAGAACGTCTACTACATGAACCCCGCGCTGATCTCGTAACGAAAAAGGGAGTCCGGTTTTCCGTACTCCCTGCTTTTTTATTTCTGTTCGGCCATGTAAAGAGACACGCGGTTCTGGATGAGCGCGGCGGTCTCGTCGATGGTCTTCGCACCGGCAAAGAAGGCGGCGCTTTCCTCGGAGACGATGGACAGAATGTTGCTGTCAAACGCGTACACGCTGTGCGTCGAGTCGATGAGGTCCTTGACGATTTGGTACTGCTCGGGCGTGACGGCGTAGACGTCGACGGTCTCGTTAAAAAAGCCGATCGTGTACGAAATGACGCGGATGGGCTCGCCCTTTGCATCTAAAACCGGCTGGCCGTTTTCGTCCGTGACGTATTCCTGATGCATCGCCTCCTCTGCCTTCTTGTCAAAGGCGGCGTTCAGCATCGGAAACGCGCTTTGCTGCGCCTGCACGTCTTCTGACAGAAGCGAACGGATGAAGCCCCACGCGGCGTCCTTATCCTTGCAGCGGGTCGTCATCGCGATCGAGCCCAGCGGCAGAAAACCGCAGCCGAAGCCGCCGGTGTAGCCCGGATAGCCGACAAAATCGGCGTCGTTGCCCATCGCTTCTAACTGGTAGTAGATATCCTCGAAGCCGGAGAAGGCAATGTAGGCAAGCAGCTGCTGCCCCCGGCCGACGCGGTTATAGTCGCTGGTGTAGTCGTCGAAATCGAAATTCGTCGTGTCAAATTCCGCCGGGAACGAGTCCGCGAACTGGAGGAAGGATTGGAACGCGTCTGTTTCAAAGCTGCACGTGCCGGATTCCCAGTCGACGAACTGCGAAAGGGAGCTGGCAAGGCAGGCGAAGAGGACGCGGTCTTTTGTGTAGTCGACGTTGAAGACGGTCGCACCGGCGGGAAGCTTTTTCATTGCGTCTTTCATCGCGTCGAGCGTCCACGCGTCGTACCCGCCGACAATGTCATGCTTGCCTGCCGCGCCGATGACGGAGAAGGCCGTGGGCATCTGGTAGAGCCTGCCGTCCGTCTTCACGGCGTCCAGCACGTTCCGGTTGAGCTTGTCTTCCGAGAGCACGCTGTCGGCCTGCAAGAACGGCAGCAGATCCTCCAGAAAGCCCTTCGCGGCGTACTGCGCGACGGGAAGCTCGGTGGCGGTGAAATCAATCAGGTCAGGAAGATTGCCGGACAGAAGCTCTGTATTGAGCTTTGTGATGGCGCTCGACGAGTCCTCGGTGTAAGAGCCGGGGCTTGCGATGACCTCGCTGTACTGCGAGTAGTCCAGAACCTCAATGCGGTAGGTGTCGTTTTCGCGGTTGAATTTCGCGATCTGCTGGCGAAGAGACTGACTGAGCCCCAGCGTCGCGAGCGTCAGCACGGCTTTCTCCGGAAGCGTCGACGCGTCCACAGCGTGGAGTGTGTAAAGACCGTAGTGTCTGTCGACGCCCTCGTTCTGCGTGCAAAGAAGCACCTGCAGATCGCCGTTTTCGCTCGAGGAAATGTTTTCAAGATCGGACGCATCGAGGTCGCAGTCAAGAAGCGTAACGATTTTTGTTTTCTCCTGCGTTTCCAGATCATAACGGAAAATCGTGCCGCTGCCGCCGAAGAGATAAAAACCGCCGCCATTGGGGTCTGCGAACACGTTCCATGCGTCGACGCCAAGCGGGAGCGTCTCGCCCCAGTCAAGCTTTTCAGGGTCAATTTCGGTAAAAACCTGCTCACCGGAATCGTCATAGTACAAAATGCCGGTTAAGCCCCTATCCAGCGTGGCGAGATTGCCGTATTTGCCGTCCTGCGAGAGCGTTTTGAGAAGCTTGCCGGTCTCATCAAAAATGTAGATCATATCGGAATAGTCCGTGCAGATCAGATGCCCTGCGTTATCCGCTGCGAGGGATTGAAGAAAGACGTCCGAGGCGTTCAGACCGCTGCCGGAAAAGTCCGCGCGGGCGGTTTCAAGAAACGCTCCATCGGGGGAGAGGTGCGCGAACGACCAGATATAATCGCCGTCCTGCGGCGCCTGCTCAAACGTCTGGCAGACCGCCCAGACAGAACCGTCGACCGCCTTTGCCAGCGCGTTTACCTGCGGCTGGCCGAAGCCCTCGACCGGAAGGGAAAGCGTTTCGATCTGCCCGGTCGCGAGGTCTTCGCGGTAGATGGTGCTGACATAGCTGCGGTAGCCGTAGACTGCGCCGGTCGCCTCGTCGACCTCCTGCGTGGTCTCAGCACCCGGATTCATCGCCGCGAGGAAGAGCGCACCGTCTGTGAAGACGGACGACTGCACGGTGTCCAGACCGTCGGGAAGCTTCAAAGACGCCGCCTGATAGGCGGTTTTCGGGGCCTCTTCCGATGTGCCGGATGTGCCGCCGGACTGCTTGTCTTCGTTCGATGCCGGTTTTTCCTTCGCGCAGCCGGTCAACAGCGCGGCCAGAAGCGCGAGTGCAAGTGTCAAAGCGAAAATTCTTTTCATGTGTGATACTCCTTTCTTGTGGGAGCATCATAGCAGATTTTTCCGCCGGCATCGCGTTTTTAAGCAAAGCTTAAGAAAAGCTTCAGCAAAGAGAAAGCTCCCACCCGAAACCGGGCGGGAGCTGCGGTGAATCAAAAGGGAAAACCTCTTACGAAGCGGCCTGCGCCGCGTACTGCGGGGTGTAGTTGACGATGCGGCCGATCTCCTGCAAGTGCTTGACCTGCTCTTCGTTCACAGGGTTATCAAAGAGGTTCAGCTGCGTGAGAAGCGGGCAGTCTTCTAACCCCGAAATGTCCGAGATCTGGTTATAGTCTGCGAAGATGTAGTTGAGGCTGGGTAAACCCTTGAGAGGCGAGAGATCCTTGAGCTGGTTGTTGTTGACGTTGATGCGCACCAGCTTGCAGTTTTCCGTGTCGAACGCGGGAAGGCTTTCGATCTGGTTGTAGCTGGCGAGGAAATAGGTCAGCTCCGGAAGGCTTGCGATGACGGACACGTCCTTGACCTGATTGTTCGAAATGTCGATCACGGACAGGCTCACACAGTCAGAGAGCACCGAAATGTCGGAAATTTCGTTGTTGGACGCGTAGAGCTCCTGAATGGACGTGTTTCCGGCGATGCTGGAAAGGCGCGAGACGCCGCAGTTTTCGATGTGCAGCCGCTCGAGAGAAAGCAGGCTGTTGAGATACGTGATCGACTTCACGGGGTTATTCGTGAGGTACAGATCCTTGAGCCCCGTCAGGGCCGTGATGGCCGTGAGATCGGAGACGGAGTTGTTCGTCAGGTCCAGATACGTGAGGTTCGAAAGGCCGACGAGGGGATTGATGGACGTGACCGCGCAGCTCTCCAGAACGAGCTTCTGAAGCTCGGGAAGCGTCCCGATGCCCTCAAGCGCGGACGTTGGAAGCGTCGAGCCGGAAAGATCGAGCTCCCAGAGGGAGGTCAGCTGCGGAAGCACGGAGAAATCAAGCCCCGTCGCGTTCTGGATGGTAAGACGGCGAAGACCCGCAAACCGCGTCAGATCGGAAAGGTCCTCCACGTCTTCGGGGAGCACCAGCTCTTCGATGTCCCACAGCTCGTCCGACATGAGCGTGTCCGACGAGGTTTTGCCGAGAAGCTCGCGCACATAGCCGTCAAGGGCTTTATCAGAAAGCGTCACTTCCTCCACGACGCTTCCGATCGTGTAGCCCATGTAGACCGCGTCACTCACAAGGCCGTTTTCCGCCACCGTCACGACGACGACCTTGCTTTCTCCTGCCGAGAGCGTCACGGGCGCTTCGTAGGCGTCGGTCTGCGTGGAGGGGAAGTCCGTGTTGATGGCGAGGTAAGCCGTGCCGCCGCTTGCCTCCACGGAGACGTCAATATATTCGCTGTAGTACCCGCTTTCGGGCGAAACCACGGGGGCCCGCGGCCGCAGCGCGTCGATCTGCGCCTTCACATCGGCGCTCGTGATGCGGTCCAACATCTGCTCGGCGTCCAGAATCTTGTCCTGCGCGATGTACGCTTTGGAGAGCGCAACGTAGAGCTGCACCGACTCGGGGTTATTCGTGATGGCGCTGACGAGCGTGTATTCGGCCTTCGTGTAGTTGCCGGTTTTGATGTACGCGTCAGCCAGACGCACCGGGAGATTGGCGTTTTCGGGGTCGAGCTTGCACGCCGTCTCGTAGAGCGACACCGCGCGGTTATACCGGCCCCGGTCGTAAAAATGATCGCCCCAGTGGGCAAAGACGCTCATCGTGAGCTCTGGCCTCTGCACCAGCAAGAACCAGCACGCGCCGCCGATGATCGCCACAACAAGCAGCACGATCAGAAAAATCTTCAGAAAATATTTCATAGCAGTATGCTCCTGACAGACAATAGACAAGGTGTTACAGTTTGTTATATTATACGGTTTCCGCGTTTATGTGTCAAGAAGGACATTATGTCAAGCGGTATAATCGCCGCCCGCCGGTCATACGATGGAGCAAAAGGAGGGGCGATATGAAGACGATTGCGATGTGCGCGGCGCTGACGGCGCTGGCCTTCTGGCTTTTGCCGGGCTCGAACGTGAAAATAGCGGCGGAAAAGCCGGAGGCGATGGTGCTTCTCGTCGAAACGGCGGCGGAGGCTGCGCCCGCGGAGGAGCCTTTGCCGCAAGCGGTGGAAGCGCTGGACGAGGACGAAGAGACGCTCCGGCTTCTGACCGATAACGGGGTTCTGGAGCTTTCGATGCAGGATTACCTGACGCAGGTCCTGCTCAGCGAAATGCCGCCGGATTTTTCGTTCGAGGCAAGAAAAGCGCAGGCTGTGGCGGCTCGGACGTTTACGCGCAAGAAAATGCTTCATCCCAAGCACGAAGAGGCCGATGTGTGCGCCGATTCTTCCTGTTGTCAGGCGTGGACAAGCCGAAAGGCGCTGGAGGCAAAATACGGCGCGGCTTTTGAAACCGTCTGGGATGGTGCGCGGCAAGCCGTTTTAGACACGGCAGGGGAGGTCTTGACGTTTGATGGCCAGCTCATCGACGCGGTCTATTTTTCCTGCTCGGGAGGAAGCACGGAGGCGGCGGTCAGCGTCTGGGGAAGCGACGTTCCGTATCTGCAATCGGTCAAAAGCCCCGGCGAGGAGGCCGCGCCGCGGTTTTTCTCCACCGTAAGCGTTTCGCCGGAGGAATTTTCCCGCGTCCTGCGGGAAAAAGCGCCCCAGATCGACCTCTCGGGCAAGCCGGACACGTGGCTCGGAGAGGAGACGAGAAGCGAAGGCGGCGGGGTGGCGTCGCGTTATATTGGCGGCGTTCCATTTTCCGGCGTGACGCTGAGAAGTCTTTTCGGGCTGAACTCGGCGAATTTTGACCTGTCGTTTACGGGAAGCGATTTCCGCTTTGACGTGCGCGGCTTCGGCCACCGCGTGGGCTTCAGCCAGTATGGCGCGGAGAATATGGCGCGGCTCGGCTTTTCCTACCGGACGATTCTGGAATACTACTATCAGGGCGCAAAGCTTGAAACAGAATAAAAAAACTGCCCCGGCGAACCGAGGCAGTCAGGTTTATAACTTAGAACAGGTTCAGAACGAAGGTGAGAACCAGGAACGCAGCACCGATCCACTTGGTTGCACCGGCGAGCTTGGCGTCGAGCGCCTTTGCCTTATTCTTGCCCATGAAGCTGTTGTCGCCGCCAGCGATAGCGGAAGACAGACCCGCGCTTTTGCCGGACTGAAGCGTCACGATGGCAACCAGAGCGACGGCGAGAAGAACCTGAACAATCGTTAAAACAGTGTGAAGAGCAGTCATAATTTCCTCCAAACGTAATTGCCGTCCTTCACCGGCAGGCGGCTCGCCGAAATGCTTTTTCACGCAGCGGGCGCAAAAGCACCTTTACATAGCAAAAGAAATCATATCACAAATTGTGCGCCATTGCAAGAGTCAAATGCACAAAATGTGCGAAAATCAGAGGTTCCTTAAGATTTTGTGACCCAGGTGTTGGTGGCCGCGCAGGTCAGATACGCGTTGATGAACCCGTCGAGGTCTCCGTCCATGACGGCATTGATATTCGACGTTTCAAAGCCCGTGCGCGTGTCCTTGACGAGGGTGTAGGGCATGAAGACGTAGTTCCGGATCTGGCTGCCCCACTCGATCTTGAGCTGGGTGCCCTTGATGTCGGAAATTTTGTCGAGGTGTTCGCGCTCCTTGATCTCGATGAGCTTCGAGCGCAGCATCCGCATACACGTTTCCTTGTTCTGGAACTGGTCGCGCTGCGTCTGGCAGGAGACGACGATGCCGGTCGGCTTGTGGATCAGGCGCACAGCCGAGGACGTTTTGTTGATGTGCTGGCCGCCGGCGCCGGAGGAGCGGTAGACCTGCATTTCGATATCCTCGGGCCGGATGTCCACGTCTTTGGTGTCGTCGGCGATCTCGGGGATGACCTCGACCGCGGCAAAGGAGGTTTGTCTGCGGGCATTGGCGTCAAACGGAGACACGCGCACCAGCCGATGCACGCCGTTTTCGCTCTTGAGCAGGCCGTAGGCGTTCGTTCCCTCGACGAGAATGCTGGCCGATTTGATGCCCGCCTCGTCGCCGTCGAGATAGTCCAAAATCTTATAGCTCAGGCCGTGGCCCTCTACCCAGTGGGTGTACATGCGGTAGAGCATCTGCGCCCAGTCCTGCGCCTCGGTGCCGCCTGCGCCCGCCTGGAACGAGACGATGGCATTGTTGCCGTCATACTCGCCGGAAAGAAGGGTCTCCAGCCGCTCGCGCTCCATTTCCTCTTCGAGCGCGGTGTAGCCCTCTTTGAGCTCGTCTAACATCGAGTCGTCGTTTTCCTCGATGGCCATTTCGCAGATGGTCATGAGGTCTTCCCAGTGGCTGCACATTTTCTCGTACCGCTCGACCTTAGCCTCGACCTGCCGCGCCTGCTTCATGACCTTCTGAGATGTTTCCGCGTTGTCCCAGAAGCCCGGAGACTCGATCTGCGCGTGCAGCCGCTCAATGTCTTCTTTGCAGCGCTCAATGCCGAGCGAGGCGGCCAGCTCGTCGAGCTTCGGGCGAAGGCCGTTTAATTTTACCTTATATTCGTCAAATTCGATCATCATACGCTTATCAATCCCAGCTTCCAAAAATTCGTCATAACGACCATATTATACCCGAAAAACGCGAATATGTAAAGAGGGAAAGACACGCAAAGTACGTACCTTTCCCCCAATTTTACCATTCAGCGCTCACTGACGCGCCAGTCGCAGTCCGCGAAGATCAGATCGTCCACATCGCCCTGCGGCTTCGGTGCAAAAGCTTCTTTTCGCATTTCTATCCTCCCACATAATAGCATTACCTTTTATTGTATGCATGAAAGGGGAGAAGTATGCGAAAGGTTCAGTCGCAGAAGACATACTGCTTCATGCGCGAGCAGGCTTCCTTGACGAGCGTATTGGGAAGCGCAAGGTTGAGGCGGATATGGTGCGCTCCGTGGAAGGGACGGCCATCCTGCCAGCCGATGCCGGCGTCCCAGCCGCGCCCCAGAATTTCCGCGATCGAAACGTCATGCGATGCGCAGTAGTCCGTGCAGTCGACATAGAGCATATACGTGCCCTGCGCCCGGAAGGCCGTGACGCCGGGAAGCTCGGCTTTCATAAAATCACAGACGTAGTCGATATTTCCGGCCAGAACCTCGCGCAGCTCGGTGAGCCAGACCCGGCCTTCTTCGGAGTACGCGCCGATGAGGGCGTGCATGGAAAGGACGTTCATCGAGTCATAGTGCGAAAGGGAGGATTCCTTGCGCATCCGGTCGCGCAGGCGGTCGTTGTAGATGATGTGGTAGCTGCCGATGAGACCTGCCAGATTGAAGGTCTTCGACGGGGCATAGAGGGCGATGGTGCGCATTTTGGCGTCGGCGCTTATGGACTGCGTCGGAATGTGGTGATAGCCCGGCATGGTGAGGTCGGACCAGATCTCATCGCTCACGACATAGACATCGTGCTTCTGGAACAGCGCCATTGCCTGCTCCAGCTCCCAGCGCTCCCAGACCCTGCCGCAGGGGTTGTGCGGCGAGCAGACGATGGTCGCGTGGATATGGTGCTGGACGATCTTTTCTTCCATGTCCGCGTAATCCATGCGCCAGACGCCGGTGTCGTCTTTTACCATCCGGCTGTGGATGATCTTGTAGCCGTTATTCTCCAGACTCGACGTAAAGCCAACATATGTCGGCGCGAGGACGAGCACGTTATCGCCGCGGGAGCAGAGAATGTTCAGCGCCGAAACCACGCCGCCCAGCACGCCGTTTTCATAGCCGATGTGCTTGGGAAGAAGATCCTCCACGCCGTTCTGCGTCCGCTGCCAGTCGATGATGGCCTGATAGTACGCGTCCGTGGGCGTAAAGTAGCCGAAGAGGGGGTGTTTGATGCGCTTTGCGATGGCCTGCGGGATGGTGGGGACGGTCGCGAAATTCATGTCGGCCACCCACATGGGAAGAAACGAAAAGCCCTCCTTCGGCGCTTCGGGGGAGAAGCCGGGATTCGTGCCGACACCGTCGACCGCTAAGGCGTCCTTCCCGTGCCGGTCATAAATGGTCGTAAAATCGTAATGCATAGTGTGCCTCATTTCTGTTTGTTCGCCGGAACCGGCTAATTGCGAATTCATTATAATACGCCTGTTTACGCACTGCAAGCGCTTTTTTGTCCGCGGCATGAAAACGCACGAATGATTCTTTTGCGCGGAATCTTTCAAAAGATGCGTAGGGGGCGATGCCCACATCGCCCCATTGGGCACCATCGAATTTGCCGAAGATTTCCGTAAAACCGGTTCGCACAGCTGGGACGATGTGCTCAATCGGCCCCTACGCATCTGTTTCAGAACGCAGAAAACGCCCGCCGGAAAACGGCGGGCGTTTGGCGTGATTCGATCAAATGAGTCCCTGAACAAGGATGATGAGAATGAGGATCGGCAGAATCCACTGGAAGTAGATCTTGAGCTTCGGGGAGAACTTGAGACCCTGTCCTTCGTTGGCCTCGGCGAGGTACTTGTCAAAGCCCCAGCCCCACTTCGAGACGCAGAACAGAAGATACACCAGAGAACCGATCGGAAGCAGCAGGTTCGAGACGATGAAGTCCTCGCTGTCGAGAACGTCGCGTGCGCCGATGATGTGCACATTCGACCAGATGTTGTAGCCGAAGACGCACGGCAGGCTCAGAATGAGCAGCGCGACGCAGCCGATGACGGAGGCCTTTTTCCGGCTCCAGCCGAACGTGTCCATGCAGATGGCAAGGATGTTCTCCAGAACTGCGATGACCGTCGAGAAGCTCGCAAAGATCATGAACAGGAAGAAAAGCGCTCCCCAGAGTCTGCCGCCCGCCATGTTGACAAAGACGTTCGGAAGCGTCTGGAAGATCAGCGACGGGCCCTGATTGGTCTCGATGCCGAACGCGGAGCAGGCCGGGAAGATGATCATACCGGCCATCAGCGCAACGAACGTGTCCAGCGCGCAGATGCGCACGGCCTCACCGGGAAGCGAGTGCGTCCTTGCGGTGTAGCTGCCGAAAATCTCCATTGCCGCGATGCCAAGGCTCAGGGTGAAGAACGACTGGTTCATGGCCGCGGTGATGATCGTGCCGAGGCCGTGCTCGCGGATGGGCTCTGTCGTC
The DNA here is from genome assembly GCA_934661715.1 of uncultured Oscillospiraceae bacterium. GTDB lineage: Bacteria > Bacillota > Clostridia > Oscillospirales > Oscillospiraceae > CAG-170. The sequence goes on from CAKUJL010000028.1 coordinate 10,673, forward strand.
GGAAGCAGATAGAACTTTAAGCCCTCCGACGCGTTGGGAAGCGTCGCGCTGTGAACGGCCAGCACCAGAATCAGCGCCAGAAGCGCGATCATCATGCCCTTCGAGACGCGCTCGAGGCCGTTCTGAAGACCGAAGCTGCAAACCACGAAGCCCGCGATGACGACGACCTCCGTCCAGAAGGCCATCTTGCCCGGCTCGGAGAGCATCGTGCCAAACACGCCGCGTGCGGACTCCGCGTCCATGCCGGAGTAGAACGTGCCGATGACGAATTTTCCAAAGTAGCTGACCATCCAGCCCGTGACGGTGGTGTAGTACATCATCAGCATCACGCAGCCAAGCAGACAGAACCAGCCGTGGATGTGCCACCTGGAGCCCTTCGGCTCGAGGGCCTTGTAGGCCAGAACCGCGCTTTTTTTACCGGCCCGGCCGACGGCCAGCTCCATCGTCAGAACCGGAACGCCCATCACGAGCAGGCAGATCAGATAGATCAGAACGAACAGACCGCCGCCATACAGACCGGCGATATACGGGAAGCGCCAGACATTGCCGATGCCGATGGCGCAGCCTGCGCTGACGAGCAGGAATCCCAGACGGGAACGGAATGATTCTCGCTGCATAAAATATACCTGTCTTTCTCTCTTTTTCTCACGCAAAGCTGCGCTGATGCAAAGCCGCGCTTTTTTATTTTAACGCATTACTGCAAATTTTGCAAGGGCTAATCCAATCTTTATGGAAATGAACAGGAAACCATAAAAAACCTCGTAGAGTTTCGCCCCGCAGGGCGAAATAAAATGGAAATCCATTTTATCCGGCGGCTTTGCCGACCGGAAAAATACTTCTCGCCTCGCAAGTGTGGAATTTTGCCCCAACGGGGCAAAATTATGCGCGTAGTCGAGGCGCAGCCTTTTATCAAAAAACAATTGTTTTTTGATAAAATAATGACCTGCGGCAGGACAAACCGTCCTGCCGCAGGCGCTGCGGAAAGGGGTTGGGATTGGTATATTAGTTGTAGAGGTAGCTGTACTTGGCGCGGACGGTGAGGATCAGGTTCTCAATCTCCTGCGGAAGCTCGTTCGGGCTCGACAGGTCGTATTCCTTCACGTTGGCAAGCCGCACGAGCACCTTGTCTCCGCCGAGGAAGAGGACGCCCGCGTTCTTGCTATCGATCATGTCTTCCTTCGTCTGGAACAGCGTAAACTTGTCGTGACACGGCTCGGAGGCATACGGGCAGAACTGCGTGCAGTTGCCGCACTCGTTGCACATTTTGTCGATGTGCAGGATCTGATGACGGCCGTCGGAGAGCTTGACGACGACATTCGCGCGGTTCGGGCAGGAATCGGCGCAGTTTTCGCAGACGGTGTTGCAGTCGAGGCAGCGAGAGCCTTCGCAGCACGCGTCCTTCGCCATCTTCAAAATGCCCTTCTTGGCGATGGCCTGTGCCTTCGACGGGTAAGCGGTCTCGGGGATATCGTAGGTGTGTGCCGCGCCGATGACGGCTTCTGCAAACGCAGCCGCGTCCGCGATGCCTTCGACGACGGTGGCGGGGCCGCGGTGTGCATCGCCTGCGCACCAGACGTTTTCGACATTGGTCTTAAACGCGGGACCCTTGCGCTCCAT
>CAKUJL010000029.1 GCA_934661715.1 uncultured Oscillospiraceae bacterium
TTCCATACCCTTGCGGGTGATCTTATTTTACAAGATAGAACAAATTTTGTCAATCCAGTGATTTTGAACGCACCAAAGGCCTCCACCGCACCCAACAAAGGCTCCCCTTGCGGCAAGGGGAGCTGTCACCGAAGGTGACTGAGGGGATTGAGCGCTGGTCGCCGGACGCAGTTCGTAATTTGCAGCATTCTACCGCACAATCCCTCAGTCAACTGGCGCTGACAGCTCCCTTTACACAAAGGAGCCTTTTTTCTGGTGCGGTGCTCCCATACACCCCTGTAGGGGCGGACGACTCTGTCCGCCCCCTTTTTCTGCCCATTTTACAACAAAACCATCGCGTAATCGTAGACGATACAAGAAGACCCGCTGACGCTGAGCCGAACCTGCGCCACCTGCGCCCCATCCGGCACATCCATCGCGTACCGTCTCAATTTGCACGCCGTCCCGCCCGGCAAGACCTCGTCCGCGATGCTCTTGACCGTCAGCGTCGTAAACGAACCCGAGCTTGCAAACCGCACCGACACCGTCGGAACCGCCGCCGTCGCGTGTACCAGAATCTCCGCCCGCTTCGTCCCCGCCGGGAGCGAAATGCCGCTGCAAGTGGCCGTGCCCGTGTTGTAGCTCGACGGCGTGACGTCAAACTTCACATACGACAGCGTCGCCGAGTACATCGTCTTGTCCTCGATCCAGAGCTTCATCGTGTACGTGAAATTCGGGTCGAGCGCCTGATTGATCGTGTATTCCGCCGCGGATTCCGTCGCGTCCGAGTAGTGGTTGATCACGCCCATCGCCGTCTCACACAGCTTCGTCGACCCCTTCCAGATCGAGAGCTTCATGTGCGCCGGTGTGCCGGTAGACGTCGAAGACCCGGTCTTGAGCGTCAGCTTCGTCGCCACGCAGTACCCGTCCGGCCGGAACGTAAAAATATCCGCCCAGACCTTTTCCGACACGATCTCGTTCGAGATCACCGCCCCATTGAACCCCGTGGCCCCGCTGAACGACACGGTTGCGCTCGACGGACAAACCGGCGCCAGCTGAAGCTTTTTGTTGAGAAACAAAAGCCCGCCCGAATACGTGTCCATCAGCGACGTGTCCTGAAACGCGTCCACGATCATCCCTTCTGCAAACGCCGGCCGCCCGCCGTTGTGCGCCTGAACAGCGAGCAGCCCGCCCAGCGTCACGAGCCCCGATTCCGCCAGCCGCACGGATCTGCCGCCGTTCTCGTCCAGCCGCGAAAAATTGTCGTTCATCTGCTCCAAGCTCACCGGGTCCTCCGGCACCCATTTGCAAAGCCCCAAATGCTCCGTTCTGGTCATAAAAAAATCCTCCTGTAAGTTATTTAGGGGAAACCCCCTTCACTCACAGGAGAAAATTTATCGTTTGTTGTACGAGACCGTGCAACTTGCCTCACGTGATCACGAACCCGCCGTTCACGCCCAGCACCTGCCCCGTGACAAACCCCGCGTCCGCCAGAAACACCATCGCCTTCGCAATGTCCTCCGGCGTCCCCAGCTTCTCCAGCGGCGTCTGTTCGCGAAGCGAGTCCATGACCTCCGGCGCGACGTTCGCGCACATGTCCGTCTGAATCACGCCCGGCGCGATGCAGTTGACGCGGATGCCGCTCGGCCCGAGCTCCTGCGCCAGCGCCTTGGAAAGCGCGATCACCGCGCCCTTTGTTGCAGAATACGCCGCCTCACACGACGCACCCACCTGTCCCCACATGGAGCTCACCGTCACGATCGCGCCCGCCTGCTTTTTCAGCATCCCCGGCAAGGCCGCGCGAATGCAGTGGAACATCCCGTCGACATTCACCGCAAAGATCCGACGCCACTCGTCCGGCGAAATGTCCGAGATCAGCCCAAAATGCGCGATCCCCGCATTGCAGACCAAAACGTCCAAGTCCGGCACCTTCGCAAACGCACCCTGCACCTGCGCCTCGTCCGCCACATCACAGCAGATCGCCGCAGCCCCCGTCTCCCGCGAGAGCGCGGCCGCCAATTCGTGACTCCTCTCGTATAAAAACCAGACCCGGTCGCCCCGCGCGGAAAATTCCCGCACCGCCGCCGCGCCAATCCCCCGGCTTCCGCCGGAAATCAAAACATTCATACTGCACCTCAAAAAAATCGCCCTTTTCCCACGAAAAGGGCGATTTTGCGTTATCTGCGTCTCGTTTTTGTTTTATGCTCCGAATACTGCTTGATCGAAGACATTTTGCTGCTGGACTCCGACATAAACTGCTTGAGCATATCGTCGAACGATTTCTGTTGCGGCTGGGCCGGCGCGGAATTGGCCGGGCGCGGCGCACTCGTCCGTTCGCCGGAAGGAGCGCCCGTGTTCGTTCTCGGCGCAGCGTTGAAGTTAGAGCGCTGGCGCGAAAACTGCGGCTTGGCCGGCGCGGGAAGGGTCCTCTTGATGGAGAGGTTCGTCTTGCCGTTTTCCCGGCTGATGATCATGACCTTCACGTCCTGCCCCTCGGTGAGGTGCTCGCGAATATCGCTGACATAGGCGTGCGCGATCTCCGAGATATGAACCATGCCGGTCGACCCGTCCGGCAGCGCGACAAACGCCCCGAATTTCGTCAGACTCTTGACCTTTCCTTCCACAACTGCTCCAACTGTAAGCTCCATATGTCGTTTCGTTCTCCCATATTATTTCAATCCCGCAGGTCACAGACCCACGAAACAGCTTGCGCTTATTTGCCGACGTCGTAAAAAATGATGTCGCCCTCGTCGACCATGCCGAGCTTATCCCGCGCGACGGCCTCGACGCCCGCGTCGGTTCCCAATGCGTCGATCGCGTCCTGAATGCGGTTGTTTTCCTGCGTGGCCGCGGCAATGCTGCCGGTCAGCGTCGCCTCCTGCTCGTTCTTCTCGGTGATCTGCTGGCGCAGGGACACCAGCGTAACAGTAGCGTACACCACCAGAATCAGAATGACCAGCTTCACCAGAAGCGAAGACTTGACGAACTTCATGCTTAGCCTTGCCCCTTTCAGAATCCGTGCGTTCGCCTGTAAGTATCTTATCGATAATTGTACCCCATTTTTTGCAGCTTGCAAAGAGGTTTTTCAAAAAAATTTTCAGTTTTTTTAAGACCCACCGCACCGGCCGCAAAAGAAACCGCAGCGCCGCCGTGAAAGCGCGAAGAACGCCCCGGCTCGCCGTGCCAAAATACAAAGCCGCGCCCAAAATCGCCGCCGGAAAGACGAACAGCCGCGCTTCGCCTCTTCCCGGATAGAGCGCAAACGCGAGGAAAGCCAGCAGAAGCACCGCGGCAAAAACCGCGTCCGAAAGGCCTGTCAGCTTCGGGCACACGCGCCTTCCCGCCCGCAGCACATCGTACACAAGTCCGAGCGCCGCGCCGAGCCCGACCGCCAGCAAAAACTGCCCGGCCTGAAGACCGACCGGAAGCTCCATCAGCCGAACAGCCGCGCAAGAAAGCTCCCCGCCGGCTGCGCGTCCTCATAGCTAAGACTGTCGATCGTCCCGTCGACCAGAACCTCACCGCCGTCGAGCCGGAGAAGCTGCAAATGAAGCCCCTCGCCCCGGACGATCAGAACGCCCTTCGTCGTCGTGAGCACGATGGTCGTTTCGTCGAAGCTCTCGACCTCCACGACGCCCGTCATATGAAGCCGCGCCCGCCCGTCCAACTGGAGCTGGTGCGGGGCCTCGATGGAAGCTGCCTGCGGATTTGTCATAACGCGCCCTCCCTTGCCGTACCGATGCTTCAGTATACGCAGAGGGCCGCGCCCATATTACACGATCTCGCGGTACATCGCCGAAGCGTCGTCCTTGCGCACTGCCTCGGCCACGGCCAGAACCTCGACCTTGAGCGTCCGTGCGCCGAAGGCAATTTCGATCTGGTCTCCGACCTTCACATCGTAGCTTGCCTTCGCAGGCCGTCCGTTGACGGAAATCCGCGCGTTGTCGCACGCCTCGTTTGCAACCGTCCGGCGCTTGATGAGCCGGGAAACCTTCAGATATTTATCCAAACGCATAATAAAAACTCCTATGTCGCCTTATAGAAAATCGGGAAAGCTTCTTGAAGCCTTCCCGATTCGATATTACTTGCTGATCTGATCCTTGAGCGCCTTGCCGGGCTTGAAGACGGGAACGGTGGTCGCGGGAATTTCGATGGGCTCCTTGGTCTTGGGGTTGCGGCCCATACGCGCCTCGCGGGCCTTGGTCTCGAAGCCGCCGAAGCCGACGAGCTGGACCTTATCGCCCTGGCACAGAGCCTCGGTGATGGTATCAAACGTTGCGCTGACAGCCTTCTCGGCGTCCTTCTTGCTCATGGCGCACTTCTTGGCGACCTCTGCGATCAGTTCGGTTTTATTCATGATACTTCCTCTTTTCATGTATTTGTGGTTCGTTTTTCGGCAGAACCTGTGTGCTCCGGCGCCTTCTGCGCGGCCCAGAGCGACAACAATTCCTCGCGGGAGAGCGCCTCCAGCGACCGGCCCGCCTGCCGTGCGGCCGATTCCATTGCGCCAAAACGGCGGATAAATTTTTCGCAGGCCCTGTGGAGGACAGCCTCCGGGTCTTCCTGCAGGAAAGCGGCAACATTGACCGCCGCAAACAGCAGATCGCCGAGCTCTTCTTCTGGGTCGGCCCCATCGCGAATTGCCTGGCGCAGCTCCGCCGTTTCTTCTTCTAGTTTGTCCAGACATTCCTCTGCCGATTCCCAGACAAAACCGCATTTGGCGGCTTTTTTCTGAATTTTCTCGCTGCGCCACGTGGCGGGGAGCGATTTTGCAACGCCCTCGAGCGTCTCGGTCACGGTCGTCTGGCCTTTTTCCTGTTTCTTGACCTCGTCCCAGCTTTTGGCCTCGCCGCCGAAAAGCGCGGGATGACGGAAAATGAGCTTTTTGCATTCGGCGTCGCACACATCGTCGAGCGTGAAGCGGCCCGCCTCGCGCTCAATGTCGGTGTGGAACAGAACCTGAAGCAGCACGTCCCCGAGCTCCTCGCGCATATGCGCCGGATCGTCGAGATCGAAGCCCTCGCAGGCCTCATACGCCTCCTCCAGAAAATTTCGCCGGATGGAAAGGTGGGTCTGTGCGCCGTCCCAAGGGCAGCCGCCCGGTGCGCGAAGAACCTCAACAAGCTTCTGAAGATCGGCAAAGCCATAGCGGTCTTTGCTAGTAAAATTTATCATAATTCGCCCTCTTTCGCAAGGCTTTTTTTAATTTTCTTTGCGAATTCTCAGGATTTTTGCGATTTTGTCGCCCTTTGGAAGAAGCATACAGTCCTCATACGTCACGCACCGCAGCGCAACGGCCAGAACCGCGTACAAAACCACCGCAAACACCAGCGCCGCCAGACATCCGAGCTTCCAGCCGAGTGTGCCGGAAAGCACACGGTACGCCATAAATGTCGCCCCGCCCATGATCGCCGAGGCAAGAAGCGGCCGGATGATGTTCTTGAAAATCGCGGGCCGCGCCGAAACGTGCCTTCGCATCGCGACGATGTCCATGCCGGTGATCGCGATATAGCAAATGAGCGTGCCGATCGGAGCGCCGATGATGTTCAGGGAAGGCTGACCGACGAGGATATAGTTGACGACGATTTTCACGATGCCGCCAATGAGCATATTGATGACCGGCGTGACCACATCGCCGCTGGCCTGCATGATCGCGTTCAAAAGCAGCACCAGCGAGTTAAAGACGACAGCCAGGCCCAGAATCGCCAGCATCGGCGCGGCCAGCTCGATTTTATCCTCCGTATACGTCGCGCACAGAAGCCGGATGATGGGCTCTGCCATCACAAAAAGTCCCGCCGCGCACGGCATGGCAATGAGCGCCATCGTCCGCACGGCAGACTCGGAGGTCTGCTTGGCCTCGCGCAGATCCTTGCGGGTGAGCGACGCCGTGATCGCCGGAATGACCGCGATGGTGATCGTCGGGATGAACGAGCAGGGAAGCGCAAACACCGTCTGGCAGAAGTTGTAGATGCCCTTGGCCGAGTCCGCCATCTTTTCTGTCCATTGCAGTGCGCCGGTGAGCCGCCGCATGTAGATCATCGTGTCAAACAGGTTGATGATCTGAAGCCCCGCCGAGCCCAGCGTAATGGGAACGGCGATGGACAAGAGCTCTTTCATCGTGCTTCTGGTCGACTTCGCCTCGCCGCCGCCGAGATACAGAATTTGGCTCGACTGCCGGAACTTGTGGTGCAGATAGAAAACCGAAATGAGGCTTCCAATCGTCACACCCAGAATCGCGCCGCCCGCGGCCAGGGTAATGTCTCCGTAGTCTCTTGCCGATTCGCCCGGCGCGAGAACGATGCCCTGCGCCCGGACCGCCGCCTCGCCCGTCAGCTTCATCACGAGCCACGCAAGCCCGAGTCCGACAATAAGCCGCGCGACGGCCTCAAAGATCTGGCTGACAGAGGTCGGCGTCATGTTGCTCTGCCCCTGGAAAAAGCCGCGGTAGGCAGAGACAAGGCAGATGAGCAGCACACACGGCGCGAGGGCCGCGATGGCCGCCCACGAGTTTTCGTTCGTCGTGACCATGACCGACAGCTGCCTACAGAAAATCAGCATGCCGAGACTTCCGACGACGCCGATGGTCAGAAACACGTACAGGGACGTCCGGTAGATCCTTTTGATCTGCGCATGGTTTCCGAGCGTCTGCGCCTGCGAGATCATCCGGCTCATCGCCACGGGAAGACCCGTCGTCGAGATCATGAGCAGGACGTTATACACGTCGTAGGCGGTGTTGAAGTAGCCGAAGCCGTCTTCTCCGATGATGTTGTTGAGCGGGACCTTGAACAGAAAGCCCATCAGCTTCACGAGCACCGTCGCCATCGCAAGCACCGCCGTGCCCTGCAAAAACGTCTGCTTTTTCATGGGCTGATCGTTCATTTGCCCGCCTCCTGTTCCGCGTCCGAGAAGACCTTCTCGATCGCGTAGTCGTGCAGTTCCTTGAGAGCGCCCGCAACGTCCAGCGTCGGGAACTTGCCCGCGTTGTACAAAATCTGCCCGCGCACCATCGTCAGCACCACGTCGTGGCCCGACGCGCTATAAACGAGGTTCGACAGCACGTTGTGGCACGGAATGAGGTGCGGCTGCGTGAAGTCGAGCAGAATGAGGTCGGCGTCCAAGCCGGGTTTGATCTGCCCGCACTCTTTTTCTCTTCCCTGCGCCTTTGCGCCGCAGACCGTCGCCATCATGAGCGCGGCCTCCGCCGGAATGGCCGTGGGATCGTTCGTTTTTGCCTTGGCCATGAGCGTGCAGGCCTTGATCTCTTCAAAGAGGTCGAGATTGTTGTTGGACGCGACGGAGTCCGTGCCGAGGCACACATTCATGCCCGCCTTCACCATGCCCATCACGTCCGCGCAGCCGGAAGCGAGCTTCAGATTGCTCACCGGGCAGTGCACCGCGCTCACATGGCGCTTGGAAAGCAGCTTCATGTCCTCTTCGGTCAAGTGTACGCAGTGCGCCGCCGTCGTGGGAACATCAAACACATGGTGGCAGTCGAGCACCTGCGCAGGCGTTAACCCATAGCGCTCCACGCACTGGTCATGCTCCAATTTGGTTTCCGACACGTGCACCTGCATACCGATGCCTTCGTTGATCGCAAACTCCGAAAGCGCGTCCCAGAGCTGATAGGTGGAGGTGTATTCGGCGTGGATGGACGCTTCAATCTTGATGCGTCCGTTATCGTAATTGTGCCACTTGTTCTTGAGCGCGACCAGCTCCTGACAGGCCGGGAACTTCTCGAAATCGAAGTCGTCGCCCAGGAACATCGACGTGCCGCGCGAGATATTGGCCTTCATGCCGGACTTTGCGATGACGTCGCAGATATCGTCGCAGAAGTAGTACATATCCGAAACGCTCGTCACGCCGAATTTCAAACACTCCGCCACAGCCAGCGTCGTCGCCGCACGCACACACCGGCCATCGAGCCGGTCCTCCCGCGGGAAAATGTAGTCGTTCAGCCACTCCTGTAATTTGAGGTCGTCCGCATATCCGCGCAGCAGCTGCATCGGAAGATGCGTGTGGCAGTTAATTAAACCCGGCATCAGGACCATGCCGGTGGCGTCAATGATTCTCTCGGGCTTTTCCTCCGGCGCGTGCTTGCTGAGCCAGCTGATCTTGCCGTCGGTCACGCCGACAAACGCGTCCGTCCAGACGGACATCCGGTCGTCCATCGTGACGACGCAGACATGGGAAAAGAGGGTATTCATTCGCATTCCTCCTGAGACAGCGCAGAGCCTTCCTGCGCGAGACGGCGCAGAATTTCGAACATCTCGTCCTTCTGCTGCAAGATCGTCTCGATCCGCGCAATGTAGTCCTGCGGCGATTTTGGGTTGTGATAGCGCTCCAGCTGCCCGGCGGGGAGGTTGATCTTGTTCATGCCGCCGCCTCCGAGCGATAAGATCGTGTGGAGCTCTTCCATCATGTATATGTTGTACAGTCCGGTAAATCCCGGACGGCACCAGCCGGTGTTTTCAAAGCTTCCCGACATGTATTTCTGCCGGTAAAGATAGTATGGCTCGAAATCGCTTTTGCGAAGCGCGTCTTCCGCGAAGGCCAGCATCTGCGCCACATCGGCATTGCTGGGAAGCGGCACGCGGTTCTGGAACAGATTCGCGCCCTTTTTGAGCGCCAGCGTGTGCACCGTCACATTGCTCGGCCCGAGCGAGAGAACCTGCGATAAAGAAGCGGCAAACTTCTCCGGCGTGTCTCCGGGAAGCCCCGCGATCAGGTCCATGTTAATGTCCCGGAAGCCGATGCTCTGCGCCTGCCGGAACGCTTCGATTGTCTGTGCGCTCGTGTGCCGCCGCCCGACATTTTCGAGCACATCGTCCGCCATCGTCTGGGGGTTGATCGAAATTCTGGTCGCGCCGCCGTCTTTGATGACGCGGAGCTTCTCTTCGTCCAGCGTATCGGGTCTTCCGCCCTCGACGGTAAATTCCAGACAGCGCGAAAGATCGAAGCTCTTGTTGATGACATCCAATAAAGCCTTCATCTGCACGTTAGAGAGCGTCGTCGGCGTGCCGCCGCCCATGTAGAGTGAGCGGATGTGATACCCCGACTGCGCAAGAAGCTTCCCCGTGTATTCGATCTCCCGGTGCAGCGCCTGCAAATACGGCGGCAAAAACGCGCCGAAGCGCTCAATGGACTCACTCACAAACGAGCAGTATGCGCATCTGGTCGGGCAGAACGGAATGCCGATGTAAACCGACAGATCGTTCGGGGCCAGTAGCTTTGCAGCCTCCAGCGTATGGCGCGACGCGTCCACACAAAGACGGCTCCGTTCGGGCGTCACAAAATACGTCTTCTCCAGAAGCCTTGCCGCTTCTTTTTCCGAGCCGCCCTCCATCATGCACTTGGTCGACAGCTTCGTCGGCCGCACGCCGGACAGCGCACCCCACGGCGGGGCCGTTTCCAGCACCTGCACGGCCGCTAAGTAGTAGCTCTGCTGCAAAATCCGCCGCGTCAGACGAACGTCCGCCTTTTGAAGCGGAATGCGCTTTGTGGCAAAGCCTGTTTTCCCGCGGTAGGTCACCTTCGCCGTCGCGGTCAGATAGGTTTTGCCGCGCGAAAGGGACGAAACGGTCCCGTCGCCATCAAAAGGCGCGGTCACAAATTCCGAGGGCTCGGACGCAAACAGCTGCATTTGCAGCTGCTCGACCGGATACCGCTCGGTGTGGTTTTTCAAGAAAAGCTTCATACGCGCATAGCCCCGCGCATATAGTAGTTCGTTCTGCGCTCTTGTTCCAACGTCGATTCTTCCCCGTGTCCCGGCAGCACGCGATAGTCCCCCGGAAGTGAGCCGAGCCGCTTGAGAGAGGCCATCATCTGTGCCTGATTCCCGCCGGGAAGATCGGTCCTGCCGCAGCAGCCCGCAAAGAGCGTGTCGCCGGAGAACAGAACGTCCCCGCAGACAAAGCAGGATGAGCCCAGCGTGTGTCCCGGCGTCGCGAGCACGTGAAACACCATCGGCCCGACGGAAATTTCATCTCCGTCCAGAAACGTTTCGGTATAGACAAGATTTCCGTGGCTCATATTCGTCAGTTCGTCCGTGTCCTGTGCGCTCACATAGATCGGCACGTCCGGGAAGCTTTCGTGCAGCGACCGCAGGGCGCCCGTGTGGTCAAAATGCGCGTGCGTCAGCAAAATCGCACCCAGCCGCAGTGACCGCTCCGCCAGCGTGTCCGTAATTTTCTGCGGCTGCGCACCGGGATCGATGAGGGCGCACAGACCGTCTTCAAAGACCACATAGCAGTTGGTCTCCAGCGGTCCGAGCGGCAGTGTCAAGATATCCATGCGTCATCCTCCCTATTTGAGATCATTTGTATCAACGATCAGTGTAACCGGCCCGTCGTTTTCGGATTCCACCTGCATATACGCGCCGAACTCGCCGTGCTGCGGCGGAAAACCGAGACGTTCGCATTCCGACAAAAACTGCTCGTAAAGCGGAATCGCGATCTCGGGCTTGCCGGCGCCGATGAAGCTCGGCCTTCTTCCGTGGCTCACATCGCCGTAGAGCGTAAACTGGCTCACGACCAGCACCTCGCCGCCGACGTCTGACAAAGACAGGTTCATTTTGTCGTTTTCATCCCGGAACACGCGAAGACCCAGAATTTTCTCGGCCAGCTTCCGGCACTTTTCCGGCGTATCCTCCGGCGCGACGCCGAGCAGAATGAGAAATCCCCGCCCGATTTTGCCGCGCACCTCGCCGCCAATCGAAACAGACGCGGAATTGACCCGCGTAACTACAGCTTTCATGCTTTACCCTTCCGCGCGTCTGACCGCGCTCACACCCGAGATGCCGCGCAGCCGCGCCATCACATTCTGAAGCTCTGTGAGATTGTGCACCTGAAAAACGAGGCTCACCAGCGCCCGTCCGCTGCCGACCGAGCGGGCCGACATTTCGTTCATCCGAAGACGAAGACTCGTCAAAATCGTCGCCACGTCCAGCATCAGACCCTCGCGGTCGACCGAGTCGACCTCCAGCGCGGTCATAAACGTCGCCTCGGGGCTCTCGGCCCACGTGACCTTGACCCAGCGGCCGGACTGCGAGGGATCAAGCGCACTTTTCGCGTTCGGACAGTCCCTGCGGTGCACCGAAACGCCGTAGCCCTTGGTGATAAAGCCGATGATATCGTCTCCCGGCACCGGCGTGCAGCAGCGGCTGAACTTGATCATGCATGAGCCGATGTCCTCGACAATGACGCCCGAAGCGTCGATCGTGGGCTGCTGCTTGTTGAGATTCAGAAGCTCCTTCGGCGTCGCGGTCTTTGTCGCCTTTGTGACCTCGTCGCGGATTCTGCCCACGGCCTTGACCGCGGTGAGTCCGCCGTAGCCGATGGCCGCGTACATGTCCTCCAGGCAGTCAAAGCTCACGCGCCTCAAGACCAGCGGCAGCACGTCCTCAGACTGGATGATCTCGGGGTTGATGCCGATGCGGCGCAGCTCAGACTCAAAGCTTGCCTTGCCGCGGATGATATTCTCGTCGCGCTTTTCGCGCTTGAACCACTGCTTGATCTTGATGCGGGCCTGATTGGACCGACAGATATTGAGCCAGTCGCGGCTCGGGCCCTTTGCGGATTTCGAGGTCAGAACCTCGACGATATCGCCGTTGTGGAGCACCTGATCGTAGCTTGCGATGCGGTTATTGACCTTTGCGCCGATCATGGTATTGCCGACGGCGGAGTGGATCGCGTAGGCAAAGTCAATGGGCGTCGAGCCCGACGGCAGGCTCATGACCTTTCCCTTGGGCGTGAAGACGAAGACCTCGTCGTCAAACATGTCGACCTTCAGAGAGTGGATATAATCGTCCGCCTCCGTGTCCTGCTGGTTTTCAAGAAGCCTGCGGACCCACTCGAATTCCTTTTCCGAGCCCTCGCCGACGTTCTGCTTGTATTTCCAGTGCGCCGCGATGCCGTATTCCGCCGTCTGGTGCATCTCCCAGGTGCGGATCTGCACCTCGAACGGGATGCCCTGCTGGCCGATGACGGTCGTGTGCAGGCTCTGATACATGTTGGGCTTCGGCGTGGAGATATAGTCCTTGAAGCGGCCGGGGACCAGATTGAACAGGTCGTGGATGTGGCCGAGGACGTTATAGCAGTCCGGGATGGAATCGACGATGACGCGGAACGCATACATATCGTAGAGCTCGTCGATCGTCTTGTTCTGGGCCTTCATCTTGCGGTAGATGGAATAGACATGCTTGATGCGGCCGTAGATGGAGCCGTGGATGCCCACGGCGGACAGGCGCGTGGTGATCTTGCTCTGGATGGCCTTCATAAATTCGTCGGCCTCGGC
>CAKUJL010000030.1 GCA_934661715.1 uncultured Oscillospiraceae bacterium
ATCACCAAAGAAGCCCGCCGCTCGGCCGCTTTCCTGGAAAGCCTCGGCTACAGCTTCGACGGCCCGCTTGGCTGAAATCGCTTCGTAAGGGTGAACGACGGCTTCCTGCACCAAAAGATTCCTACGCACCTCTCAAGGCTCCCCTTGCGGCAAGGGGCCGATTCCCCCTATCAGGGGGAAATGTCCCGAAGGGACAAAGAGGGTAGGGAGCTGGCGCCGTAAGGCGTCTGAGGGGATTGAACGCCGGTCGCCGGACGCAGTCGGTAATTTGATAGTGCCTACCGCACAATCCCTCAGTCAGCTGTCGCTGACAGCCCCCTTTACACAAAGGGGCCTTTGGTGCCTCAATACCCTCTGGTCTCACAGAATTCTCCGGCGCACAGAAGGCTCAACTGCTCCCTTCCTTGCCGCAAGGGGAGCCTTTACACAACCACAGCCCCGGTTGAAGCATCCGAAAAGCGCAAAAAAATCCCGCCGGACAGGTCCGGCGGGATCTCGTTTTTCTCAATTCTTCATTCCGTGCATGGTCATCGCAACCATACCGACAAAATAAGCAGCGCCGCAGACAGCAAGAACACTCAGCATTTTCGTTTCCTCCATTTTGAATCTCACGCTGCATTTTCGCAGCGGCTCATTTCTTTCTTACAAGCCTCATTATACACGCTTTCCCGGAAGAATCAACCACTTTGCACAAAGCTGCGTTTTCTGATTTGTGCATTCTATACAGCCAGTATATTGCTTCGTGAATTGCAAGGCGTGTTTCCTGCAATTCATCCTGCATTTTTGCTCCTGCATCGCGCCGCTTCTATCCTTGCAGGAATGCCCCGCAAAACCGAAAAACGCCGTCTATTCTGCAAGTTTGCAGTCACCATCCTCCAAACCCGCCGCCGGGCTTGCAGGCTGTCCTGCAATTTTTGCGCCGTTTCCGTCATTTTTGAAAGCCGAACCTGCAAAAAAACGACGGACGCTCTTCAAAAGCGCCCGCCGCCTTGTTAAAATCCCGTAAAAATTTGTGAAAGCTGATGCTTTTTTCCCGCCTACACGACCATTTCGTACTCGCCCATGCCGCCCGAGGTGAAGTAGCGCTGCAAATCAAAGGGCGAGAAGACGCCGCGGTCGGTGACGATGCCGGAAATGAGGTGCGGCGGCGTGAGATCGAAGGCCGGATAGTAGCCCTTGACGCCGTCTGCCGCCGTGCGGACGCCCATGGCCTGCAAGGTAAAGTCGGGGTCGCGCATTTCGATCGTCACGGTGTCCTTTGTCGGGTGGCCCGCGTCGGGTGCGCCGGTGACAAAGGTCGGAATGCCGAAGTGGTTGGCGCAGATGGCGATCTGGAACGTGCCGACCTTGTTGACGACAAACCCGTCCAGACAGATGGCGTCCGCCGCGCAGGTAAACACGTCCACGCCCTCACGCTCCATGACGAACGCGGGCATATTGTCCGTGATGACCGTCACATCATAGCCCATGTCATGGCAGACCGTGGCCGTCAGGCGTGCGCCCTGAAAATACGGTCTCGTTTCGGGGCAGAAAAGCCGCAGCTGCTTTCCGGCAATTCTCGCTTCCTTGAGCATCATGCCGACGATCGTCTCGCCGAAGCACTGGGTCATGACCGTCCCCTTCTGCGGGAACATCGCGATTAAGTTTTTCGCGATTTCGTTGACCTTCGAATACCGCGAATTGTTCGCCCGGACGACATGCGCGCGGATGGCCTCGTCGACGCGTTCGCCTGTTTTCAGCGTTTCCTTCGCCGCCGTCAGGCAGCCCGCGCAGACCTGCTCCATGCGCTTTTTCGTCGTGGGCCGGGCGTTTGCGATGCAGGCGGCTGCCTGCTCCAGAAACGAAAGCTGCTCTGCCTCTTTTTTGTCCCGGCACTCCCACGCGGCCAGCGCCATGCCCATGCCCGCCGCGGTGTACGGCCCGGCACTCTGGGTCACCATGTCGCGGATGGCCTGCATGACCTCGACGTGCGTCCGGCAGGTCACGAATTCGACCTTTCGCGGATACACGCGCCGGTCGAGAATTTTCACCGCGCCCGCGTCATACCACGCGACGTTTCCATATTGCAGCATGAAAGCTAAGCCCTTGTCGGCTCTCGGTTCTGCCATATCAGTTCATCTCCCGGAGAATGGATTTCAAGTACGCGCTGAATTGCTCTTCGACCATGCGGCCCGTCTCGCTGACCTCCTCGGTGGTGAGCGGCTGATCGAGCATGCCCGCGGCCATATTCGTAATCACGGAGAAGCCCAGAAGCTCCAATCCGCAGTGCGCCGCGGTCAAAGCCTCCGTCACGGTCGACATGCCGACGGCGTCGCCGCCCAAAATGCGGATGGCGCGGATTTCCGCTGGCGTTTCAAACTGCGGGCCCGGCATGAAGAAGTAGACGCCCTCGTGCACGCAAAGGTTTGTTTCCTTTGCAAGCTTCAGGGCCAATTCCCGAAGGCGCGGGGTGTACATCTTGCTGACGTCAAAGAAGCGGTCTCCGAATTCCGGCACGTTTCTTCCGCGCATGGGGCTTGCGCCGTTGAGCTTGATGTGATCGGAGATGATCATGATATCGCCCGGCCGGTAGCCCTCGTTCACGCCGCCGGCCGCGTTCGTGACGATCACCTGCTTCACGCCCAGAAGCTTAAAAAGCCGCACGGGGATCGACAGCTGCTCAAAATCGTAGCCCTCGTAGGAATGGAACCTTCCCGACATGCACACGAGTTTTTTCCCCTCGAGCGTGCCGAAGAGGAGCTTTCCGGCGTGGTCCGGCGCGGTGGAGACGAGAAAGTTCGGAATCTCGCGGTAATCGAGCGTCACCGGGTTTTCGATCTGCCCGGCGAGAGGCCCTAACCCCGTCCCCAGAATCAGCGCGATCTCGGGGACAAAGGGCGCTTTCGATCTGACATAGTCCGCGGTTTTTTCGTAAAAAGCAAACGGTTCGTTCATGGCGGCACCATCCTTTTTCGTTTTCTCCATCATACCAGAATCAAAAGCGAACCGCAAGCCGTTTGACAGCTTCGCCCGGTTCTGCTATGATGGAAAAAAGAAAGGAAGCTCTGATTCCATCAGCGGCTTTCTAAAATGGGAGGGCTTTTCATGCGCTATTCTGTCTGCGCGGCGCTCACGGCCGTGCTTGTCGCGTTCGTCGCGTATTTTCTGCTCGGAAACTTCTGGCCGGACGTGGGCGCAGTCGCCGCCGTCGCCGTGATGGGCGCGTTCATTTTAGAGGCCGGAAATCAGGACGACGGCCCGAAAAACAGCGAGGACACGCCCGAAGATAACCTGAAGCCGTAACGAAAAGCCGGTAAGCACCACGCTTACCGGCTCTTTTTCATGATTTCAAGTGCCCGGAAAAAGACCTCGCGGTCGGGTGCGAACGTGATTTTTTCCGCCGCGTCCGATATTTTTACCCAAGCGGCCTCGCTCACTTCCTCAAGCTGCGGGGAAAGTTCGCCTCCAACGTATCGCGCCGGGAAAAACCAGACCGTCCTTCTGTCCCGCGCCTTGGCAGACGGCACAGAAAGCGGGTGCTCCGCCAGAATTTCCGCGTCGATGCCGGTCTCCTCCCGCGTTTCGCGCTTCGCCGCCTGAAAGGCCGTTTCGCCGGGCTCGAGATGGCCCTTCGGAAACGACCAGCGGCTTCCCACGCGGATCATCAGAACCGTATCCTCGCGAAAGACGATCGCGCCGCCCGAGTCCGTCGTCCGGTCCAGCTCTCCGGAGACGAGCTTTAGAACCTCCCGCGCCTTTTCCTCGCGGTTTTCCACGGAAATTTCAACAATGCGCACGTTCGGATGCTTCCGGATGGCGTTTGTGAGCGGCGTGTCGGCGATTTTCTGCACCACGCCGAAAATCAAAGTTTCGCCGTCCAGCAGCTCCAAAATCCGCGCGGAAAACTGCGCTGCCTCCGATTCCATCCGCCCGACCTCGTCCATGAGAATGAGCCGCGAGCCTTCCGCATTTAGAAGCGCCGCAATCCCGGCCCGCTCGAAGCTCTCCGGAAATTTCACAATGCCGCGGGCAAGCTTCCGGATGCCGACGCGGTTCCAGTCCGTCATGGAAGGTTCGGTCTCTCCCGCCGGGATCAGGTACACCGACATCGCGCCGTCCGGCAGGTCCGCGACCGACACGCTCCGGAATCCGCCGGGCGTGATTTGCAGCGCCTCGAGCGTTTTGCGGATGATCGTGCTCTTGCCCACCTGCACCGGGCCTGTCAGAAAAATATGCATTTTACGTTTCCCTTGCCTTTCTCGTTCCGGCCAGTTCCGCGCGGCAGCGGATGAGCTCGGCGGCGATGGACACGGCGATCTCCTCGGGCGTCTCGGCGAAAATCGTCAGGCCGATGGGCGCGTGGATGCGGGAAAGCGCTTCCTCCGGAATGCCGTTTTCGACGAGATAGCGGTTCGTCGCGGCGATCTTGTGGCGGCTTCCGATGCAGCCGACGTAGGCCGCGGGACTTCTCATCGCCTGCAAAAGCACCTCGCGGTCCGCCTGATGGCCGGGCGTCATGATGCAGACGAAATCCCGCTGTGATATTCGAAGCTTTTCCTCGATATGATAGTAGTCTCCGAAGATGACCTCCTCCGCCGCGGGGTAGTTTTCCGGCTTTGCGAAGTCCTCGCGGTTGTCAAACACCGTCACGCGGAAGCCGACGCGTGAAAGCTCGGGAGCCAGCGCCTTTCCCACGTGGCCGCCGCCGAAGATGAGCACGCGCCCGGCTCTGTTGATGGGCTCGACATAATACGCGGGCTCGCCCTTTTCATAATACGCGCTGCTCGAAAGCCACGGCAGGATCATCGCTTCGTCGATCTCTGCAAAGCGAAGGCCGTTTTTTTCGTCATACGTTCCCATCGCGGTAATTTCGCCGTGCTCCATCCGGCTGACGAGCCACGCGTCCCGTTCTCCCTCCAAAAGACACAGAATCGTCTTCGCCAGCTGCACGTCCGCTTCCTTTTTACAGTCAAAAAACTGAAAATACACCGTGACGTTTCCGCCGCAGATCATGCCGATGTCGCGCACCTGATTGGGCGCCAGACAGAACGCCTGACAATACGACGCGCCCGTTTTGTGCGCCTGCACGGCCTGCCCGGCTGCAATGCGCTCGACCGCGCCGCCTCCGATGGTGCCGATGGTGCTTCCGTCCGGGAAGACCGCCATCTTCGCGCCCGCACCTCTGGGGGCTGAGCCGGACGAAGCCAGAATGCTGCACAGCACGACGTTTTCGCCGCGGGTGAGCGCGTTTACGATTTTTTGAAACAGTTCCTTCATACAAATTCCTCCGGAATATCCGCTGTGTGAATGGTGAACCGGCCGAGCGATTTTCGCTGCGGCACGTAATATGGGAAGGCTTTGTTGCCCGTCTCGGTGAGCTTCTGCAAAACGGCCTGCTGTGTGAGCGTGCCCGGCGCGTCCTTGCTGTAGACTGCAAAAAACCGCACCGCGTCTTCTGCGCTTCTGATCGGCTGGCCCATGTCAAATTCGCGCGTCTCCAGTGTAAACGGCACGCCGCACTCGCGCAGGAATGCCGCCGCCTGCTCGGTCGTCTCGTCCTTCAAAGGAACGCTCGAGACGGAAAAGCGGTGGTGCGTAAAGGCCTTTTTGACGGCCACGACGGTTCCCGCGCCGCAGCGCTTTGCAATGCGCAGAATCTCGTGCATTCTTCCAAACAGGCAGAAGACCATCGCGTCAAATTGCGTATCCGGCGTAAAGCGCATCAGATCCTCGTGCAGAATTTCGAGGTTTGAAACGCGCTCTTCCGCCGCCCAGGCGCGAAGCCGCTCCAGCGCCTGCCCGGAAATGTCCGCCGCCGTGACGCGAGGAAAGCGCTTCGTGAGCCGCTCAGACAAAAAGCCCAGCCCGCAGCCCGCGTCGCAGACGTGTTTGGCTTCCGGAATTTCCGCGCAGACCCAGTCTGCCAGCTCGTCCTGATAGCTGCCGTACCGCGCGGCGTCCTGCATGAAATCGATCATATCCGTTGTCCAGAGAAACATCAGAAGCCCTCCCCTTCTGCCATCGGAAAACAGACCGTCCGCGTTCCCGCCGGGGTCTGCACTTTGCTTCGCACGACGCGAATGCTGTAAAGCGCGGACAAAACCGCCTCGCTCAGAACCTCTCCCGGCGCACCGCAGGCCATCACGCCGCCATCTTTCAGCGCCAGCACCTTCGTCGCATACGAAAAGGCCTGATTGGGGTCGTGGGTGGAGAAAATGACGGTGTAGCCCTGCTCTCCGAGCTTTGCCACGCGCTCCATGACACGGCAGCTGTTGCCGTAGTCGAGATTTGCCGTCGGCTCGTCCATGATGAGCGTCCCGGCGTCCTGCACGAGGGCTCTGGCCAGCAGCATCAGCTGCCGTTCGCCGCCGCTGATTTTCATGCAGCCACGATCGGCCAGCTTCTCCATGCCGAGCGCCTTGAGCATCGCCATCGCCTTTTCCCGCTGCGAAGGCCCCGGCTGCTCGAGTAAGCCTAACTGCGCGGTCATGCCCATGAGGACGCTATCTAACACCGTGTGATCAAACGCCGGGCTGTGCGACTGCGGAATGTAGGCGATTTTTTTGGCAAGCTCTCTTCGCGAATACGAGCCGATTTCCGCACCGTCGACGAGAATTTCTCCCGAAACGGGCGCCAAGAAGCCGAGCAGGCACCGGAACAGCGTACTCTTTCCCACGCCGTTCGGCCCAAGGACGGCGATGCGTTCGCCTTTTTCCGCGCGGAAGGAAACGCCCGTGATGACCGGCCGCTGGCCATAATGAAAGCACAGATCCCTGACCTCAACGCTCACGCTGCGACCCTCCCGATAAAATAAGGTATAAGAACACCGGCGCACCGACAAACGACGTGAGAATGCCGAGCGGCACCTCGCTCGTGGTCATGGTCCGCGCCAGATTGTCGACCACCATCAGAAATACCGCGCCAAGAAGCCCCGACGCCGGGATCAGCCTTCTGTAGTCCTGCCCGAAGATCATCCGGCCAAAGTGCGGGATGACGAGCCCGACCCAGCCGATCATGCCGCTGATGGCAACGCTTCCGGCGGTCATAAGCGTCGCGCAGAGAACCACCGCCACACGAAGATAAGCCGTATCGACGCCCATGCTCCGGGCCTCGGCCTCGCTCACCGTCAGAAGATTCACCCGCCAGCGAAGAAGCCACAAAGGAACGAGGCCAATTGCGACCGGCCAAAACGCGAAGTTCACGTCCCGCGCCTTGACGGACGTCAGTGAGCCCATCAGCCAGTAGGTGATGGCGGGGAGCTGGTCGGTCGTGTCGGCGACCAGTTTGATGAAGGAGGTGCCGGAGGTGAAAAGCGAGCTGATCATCACGCCCGCCAGCACCATCGCAAGCGTCGGCTGAATTTTGCTCACGCGCGAAATGAGATACGCCAGAATCACCGCCAGAAGCCCGAAGGCAAACGACAGCGTCGTCGTCATCCCATATCCGAGCCCAAGCAGAATGCCAAGCGCCGCGCCGAAGCCCGCGCCCGTCGACGCGCCGAGAAGATCGGGCGAGACCATCGGGTTTCGGAACATGCCCTGATACGCGCAGCCCGCCGTCGAAAGCGCCGCGCCCACCAGAGCCGCCGCCGCCACGCGCGGAAGCCGCACATTCACGACCACCGCGTACTGCCTCGCCTGCCACGTCTGCGAAAGCCCGAGCGCCCCGCGGCTCAAGCTGCGCAGAAGCCAGTCGAGTAAAATGCGCAGCGTCTGCACCGGCGAGACGTCGTACCGCCCCACCCAGAACGAACCGAAAAACACCAGGAAAAAGCCCAGCGTCAAGATCAGAAATTTGAGCCCGAAGCTCCGTTTTTGTTTCATGAGAACCACCGTGATTTTTTGATACAGATAACGTATACCAGAGTTTTCGCCTTGTCAAGCGGCATCGGCAAAAAACGTGCCATTTCGTTCGCCATCGTCGAAAACGTTTCCCGGCGCACGGACTTCTTTTCCGTACCTGCACGGATTCCTTTTTTCCGCGCCGCACTTGACCGCGGGGGCAAAGCGCGGTATACTCATTACAATCATGATACTAACAGGAGGCCGCCATGAAGACCGGGATCGACACCATCTGGGAAGACCGCAAGCGCGTTCTGGGCATGCCCATCAGCTTTACAAAGTACTACCTGTCAGAGGACCGTCTGTTCGTGCAGACAGGGCTTCTCAATATGAAGATCGAAGAGACGCTTTTGTACCGGGTGACGGATATTTCCGTGCGCGTGGGCCTGTTCCAGCGTCTGTTCGGCGTCGGCACGATTGTCGTCCATTCGTCTGACAAGAGCACGCCCCATATCAACCTCATCAACGTCAAAGAGCCCCTTGTCGTCAAGGAGCTCATCCACAAGCATGTCGAGGAGATGAAGGTCTCGCGCAACATCCGCGTCAGTGAATTCCTCGACGACGGCCCCTCCGCGCCCGACCCGTGCAGCCAAAGGCCGAAGTGAAGTAATAGGTAATAGTGAAGAGTGAATAGGTGTGGTGCCGGCTTCGCCGGCGATTCAAATCGCGCCGCAAAGCGGCGCACCGCACTTCTTCACTCTTCACTATTACTTTTTACTTTACTTTCTCCTGTTTCAGAAATTCCGCGATTTCTTTCCCAATCGGGCACTCGGTTTCATAGGGACAGACGCCGTAATTGCAGTCCGCTTCCCATGCGCCGCCATCCTCTTCTAAAAAAACGAGCCGCGGACCGTCCTGAACCCGGCAGTAGCCGGAAAAATTTTTTTCCATTTTTTATTTTTCTCCATTTCCGTGAAAAGCCACTTTATTCCTTTGTTTTACTGCGGTTTTTTTGTATTCGATATTTTTTTACTTGTATTCGCTTTTTATTATACACCCATTCGAAAATGTTGGCTAGACACGCCTAAAAATTTGTGGTAAACTTAGCGGTGTTATATCAAAACTGATATTCGACGCCTTATAACTTATATTGCATAATTTCATTTCTTGTGCTAGTATAATCAAGAACTGATGAATTTTTGTATAATTATTGTGCGATATGTAGACTGCGCGAAAGAAACCCTGCCAAAATTTTTTGGTCTTCTTAACGCGGTTTTTTCGTACAAACCGGGAACGGAGCGAACGCCATGCGCCACATCAACACCATGCAGAAACTGTTTCGCGGCATTGCGCTGGTGGGTCAGCTCGGCTTTTCTCTCATCACACCGCCGGTCGTGCTCTTATATCTGGCACACTGGCTGCAAACCAGATACGCGCTGGGCCTCTGGGTGACCGTGCTGGCCCTGATTCTCGGCCTGCTCACATCGGTGAGCACGGCTTTGCAATTTTATCGGAAGCTGACTGCAAAAAAGAACAAAAACGATCCCAAGCCGCCGCGCGGCTATGGAGACCACATATAGGGGCAGCACCGCACAATTGTGTCTGCAAACCTTGCCAAATTATGCGTTGTTGCCTTAATATCCTGTTACTGATCCCGAAGGGGGAATGCAAATGAAAGTTCAAAAAGCCGTCCTCAAGGAGACCGGTCACATCGCCATCGGCGTGCTGATCGCGGATGCTCTGATGTGCGGCGTGTTCGCGATCCTCGGCAAATTCGACTACACGGTCGTGCTCGGCGCACTGCTCGGTACGGCGATCGCCGTGGCAAACTTCTTCCTGCTCGGCGTGACGCTCCAGAAGGCCGTCGGCATGAAGGAATACGCGTCAAAATACGTCCGGCAGTCGTACAGTCTTCGCATGTTCTTCTGCTTTGCCGGCGTCGCGGTGAGCGTATTTGCCCCGTGCTTCCATCCCATCGCCGCCATTGTCCCGCTTCTGATGCCGCAGCTCGTCATCTACGCGATGCGGGCCCTCGGTCTTTACAAGCCGGACAAGCCCCAGGAAAAAACCGCGGAAGCGGACAATATAGATACTGATTTGGAAGGAGACCGTTCGTAAATGAATGTCAATATTCAGGGCGCGCCAATTTATTTTGAGATCCCCATCCTGGGCGGCATTCCCATCACGGCGACGCTGGTCGTCAGCTGGGGCGTGATGCTGGTGCTGACACTGGTCTGCATCTGGCTGACGCACGATCTGAAGGTCCGCAACATTTCCAAGCGGCAGGCCGTGGCCGAAAAGATCGTCATCACCGCGGAAAATTTCGTCCGCAGCAACATGGGCGAGGCGTGGATGCGCTACGTTCCGTTCGTGAGCACCATCTTCGCGCTGTCCATTTTCTCGAGCCTGTCCTCTCTCGTCGGCCTCTGGCCCCCCACGGCTGATGTTTCGACGACGCTCGCCTGGGGCATCGTCGTGTTCGTCATCATCACCTTCACGAAGCTCAAGACCAACGGCCTCATTGGCTACCTCAAGGGCTTCTGCGATCCCATCTTCGTGATGGCTCCCTTTAACGTCCTCGGCGAAGTGTTCACGCCGATCTCGATGGCCTTCCGTCACTTCGGCAACATCGTCTCCGGCACGGTCATTTCAACGCTTGTCTACGCGGCGCTCGTCGTTGCGAACCACGCGCTGTTCTCGATCATCCCCGGCGTCGTCGGACAGTGGCTGGGCGCTATCCCGTTCCTCACGGTCGGCATTCCCGCCGTCATTTCCCTGTACTTCGACTGGTTCGGCAGCTTCATGCAGGCGTTCATCTTCTGCATGCTGACGATGATGTTCATCTCCACCGCGGCAGAGTAAACCCCTACATACTTTATTTATTATGCGGCAGAAATTGCCGCCGATAAAAACGTAATTTAATTTAGGAGGATATCAACATGTTAGAAAGAGCAATCGTACTCATGGGCTGCGCGATCGGCGCTGGTTTGGCTCTGATTGCCGGTATCGGCCCTGGTATCGGCGAAGGCTACACCGCAGGTAAGGCTGTTGAAGCCATTGCCCGCCAGCCGGAAATGAAGGGTGAACTGACGTCGACGATGCTTCTTGGTATCGCTTGCGCCGAGACCACCGGTATTTACGGCTTCGTTACCGGCCTGCTTCTGATCTTTGTGGCGCCCAACCTGTTCCTGGGTATGCTGTAAGCGGCAAACCACATTCTGAAAGGAGGCGGCAGCCTTGTCCTATCAATCCCTGGTAGCCTTTGAAGGCTGGACCTTCATCGCGCAGATCCTGAATCTTTTCATTCAGATGTATCTGTTCAAAAAGTTCCTTTTCAAACCCATCCAGAACATTCTCGCCCAGCGCCAGCAGGAGGTCGACGCCATCTACGCCGACGCAGACTCCGCCAAGCAGGATGCCGAGCAGGCCAAGACCGAGTATGAAGGCCACCTGCTCACCGCCCGCACCGAGGCTGAGGAGATCACGGCCCGCGCCGTCAAGAACGCGCAGACCCGGTCCGACGCCATGCTTGCCAGCGCCCAGAGCGAAGCCGCGGCCATGCGTGAAAAGGCCAGCCGCGACATTGCGCTTGAGCGCCGCAAGGCCATGAACGAGATGAAGAGCGAAATTTCCGGCCTCGCCGTGGAGATCGCTTCGAAGGTCGCGGAAAAGGAAATCGACGAAAAACAGCATGAAGCGCTCATCGAGCGTTTTATCGACGAATTGGGTGACGAAGCATGATTAGCAAAACTGCCATCACCTACGGCGGTGCGCTGTACGATCTGGCCCGGGAAGAATCTCTCGAGCAGCAGATCCTGCAGGAGCTCCACGAGGTCAGCGAGCTGTTCCGGCAGAACCCCGATTACGCAAGACTTCTGATGGAGCCCTCCATCGAAAAAGCAGAACGCGCAAAGCTCATCGACGAAGCCTGGGGCGGAAATATCCATCCCTATACGGTGAACTTCCTGAAGCTTCTGTGCGACAACGGCACGATCTCCTCGCTGCCCGACTGCTTCCAGGCCTTCCGCACGCGCTATAACCGCGACTACGGCATCATCGATGTCCGCGCGGTCACCGCGGTCCCCCTGACGCCGGCCCAAACCGCCCGCCTCAAGGAAAAGCTGGAGGCCAAGTGCAAAAAGAAGGTGGAGCTGACCGTCCGCACCGACGCGTCGCTGCTCGGCGGCATTCGTCTGGAGCTTCCGGACAAGCAGCTCGACGGCAGCGTACAGAACCACCTCAACCAGATCCAGCAGCTGCTTGAAAACAGCGCGATCTAAAGTACCGCATTTCTCCTTTTACAAGGCTTTATTCTACTGAAAGCTGGTGAAGCAATGGAATTAAGACCGGAAGAGATTTCAAGAATCATCCGTTCTCAAATCAAACACTATGAAGC